>DASPMA010000521.1:0-2414 GCA_035627335.1 Binatia bacterium | reverse complement strand
GGCGGCGGACCTAAAGCGCGGCGCGCGGCATCGTACGCGACTCCTGGCGCAGCAAGCGCATCGTCGGCGAACTGGGGGGTGCTCGCGCACCCCGCGGCGCCAGCGGCAAGCGCAAGCAGAGCAAGTGTGCGCATCAGATCGTCTTTCATCATGGATTGGCTCGCGCCGCGCCCGGCCCGGTGACGACGGCCTCAATAGTGCGGTTGGATGAAGTGTTGAGGAAGCGAACGCTGTCGCCGACGGCTCCGTCTTCGAGCGCGCGTGCGCGCATGGAGAGCGAGAGACCGGGAGCGGCGTATTGGAGGGTCACGGTTTCGCCGCGGCGCACGGCGGCGTCAGCGAGACTGCGCCCGCCGCTTGCAGGGATCGTGGCGCGCGCGCCGCCGGGGCGCACCACTTGCACGGCGTTGACGCCGGCAGGCGGGGTGAAGTCGAGACCCGCGGCGGAAGCGGCGGCCGCAAGCACTGGCATCGAGATGGACGACATTTGTCCCGCCGGCGGCGAGGGGGAAATGGCGCGGCCGGCGATGTTGGCTGGCGCGCCAACGAACACATCGCCCATCGTGACGGCGGGCCCGTTTGCTTCGATGCGTGGGCGCAGTGTGACTGTGTCCGCGTGCGCCGCGGCAGCGAAGAAAAAGAACGAGCAGGCAATGAGGCAGAACCAACGCAGCATGATCGTCCTCAGCGCAATTGCGTTGTCGATTGCAGCATTTCGTCTGCCGCGGTGATGACGCGCGCGTTCATCTCGTAGGCGCGCTGCGCCACGATGAGCGCGGAGATTTCCTCCACGGCGTTGACGTTGGAAAGTTCGAGATAGCCTTGCATCACGGTGCCGAGGCCAGGCGAACCAGGCGTGGCTGTCGTCGCCGCGCCAGAGGCGGGCGTTTCCAGGTACATGTTGTCGCCGATGGCTTCGAGGCCAGCCGGATTGATGAAGCTGGCGATCTCGAGCTGGCCGATCTGCTGCGGATCCGGCGAGTTGGCGGTAGTCACTTCGACGATGCCGTCGCGCGTGATCTGGATCGCCGTCGCTTCCTGCGGGACAGTGATCGAAGGCTCGATCTGGTAGCCGTCAGCTGTGACGAGCTGACCTTCCGCGTTCACCGCGAAGTTGCCAGCGCGCGTGTAGCCTGTTTGCCCCGATGGCAGCGTGACTTGGAAGTAGCCGCGCCCATCGATAGCGATGTCGTAGGGGTTTCCGCTGGCGGCGATGCCGCCTTGTTCGGTCATGCGTCCAACCGCATCGGCGCGCACGCCGACGCCGATCTGGATGCCCAGCGGCAGGATCGCGCCGGAGGCAGACGACGTCGAACCAGGCCGCTCGTAGTTTTGATAGAGCATGTCCTGGAATTCGGCGCGCTGGCGCTTGTAGCTCGTCGTGTTCATGTTCGCGATGTTGTGCGAAATGACGTCGACGTTGAGCTGCTGGGCCTGCATGCCGCTGGCGGCTATCGAGAGTGCGCGCATCTGGGACTAGCTCCTAGCGGCCGAGCCGCTCGATCGCGCGCTGTCTCAGGTCGTCCGCGCCAGATACAATCTTGGCGGCCGACTGATATGCGCGCGAGATTTCGATAAGACGCGTAAGTTCCTGGACGGGCCGAACATTCGACCCCTCGATGGCGCCTTGAACGACGACGCCTTGAAACTCACCCGCCGCTTGACCTTGCGCGCTCCAAAGGTTGTCCCCGACCTTTGAAAGCGCGCTGGGCGTGGCAAAACTCGCCACGCCTAGGCGGCCGACTTCGACGCCGGCCACCGATACAGCGCCGTCGCGTCCGATCGTCGGGCTTTCGCCCTGCGGATCGAACACGATCGGCGCCCCCCCTGAGCTTAGAACGGCTCGACCGTCCGTGGTCACCAGCCGTCCTTCGCCAGTAAGCGAAAACGCGCCATCGCGCGTGTAAAGGGGCCCGTTCGGGCCTTCGACCATGAAGAAGCCGGCGCCTTCGAGCGCGACATCGAGCGGATTGCCGGTGATGGCGATCGGGCCCTGGCTCATGTCGCGTGTGAGGCCCACGTCGCGGACGAAGCGGATTTCCCGCGGATTTTCGTCAGCGTGCGCGCGCGTGGCGTCCAGTTGCTCGAAGATCACCGCGTCGGCCTTGAAGCCGGAGGTGTTGACGTTGGCGAGGTTGTTGGCGGCGACATCCATGCGCCTTTGCAGCACGCGTTGCGTCTGCAGGCCGAGCATGAGCGCGTTATCCATCCCGGTTAACGCTGCAAGCTTCGGGCCAGTGGTTAATTGCTTGATTTTACGGGCGGAGCGAAGCGCTTCATGGTGAAGACCGCTGCATTTCCTGCCGTTCGCCGGGCAAGTTTTGCCGCCCTTCCACCAATCCTTAACCACGCCTTGCGCACGAAGGATGCGGATTAACGCGCGGGCGATTCCATGTTCGGTAAGGGCAAGAAGA
>DASPMA010000520.1:0-4209 GCA_035627335.1 Binatia bacterium | reverse complement strand
AAATACGTGGCTAAATGGTCATTCCCTGCGCACGCGCCGGCCGTCGGCGTCGATCACGGTGATTTCTCCGAAATTGAGGGAGCGAACGGGCGCCTCAATCGTCGAAAGATCGCCGACCACGATCCAGGTCAACGCCTCCGGCCTGATCGTCGCTGCTGCTTGGCGCACTTCGGACGGCGTCAACGCAGCGATTTCGGCGGCGCGGCGCGCCACATAATCATCAGAGCGGTCGTAGCGGACGATGTCGCGGAGCGCGCTAAGTATCGCATCGGCCGTCTGATAGGCTCCCGGAAGTGCACGGATTTGGATAGACTGGATCCTCTCTATCTCCTCAACGCTGGCCGGAGCGTCGCCGCCGGCGAAGCGGGAGATCTCTCGCTCCATCTCTGCCATCGCGTCCGCGGTCTTATCGATCTGCACCGCCGCCCTCGCCGCCCAGACACGCTGACCACGGGCCGCGCCGACTTCCGAATAGGACCCATAGGCCCAATGCTTGTCCTCACGCAGGTTCATATTGAGCCGCGAACTGAATTCGCCGCCGAGTACGCCGTTAGCAATATCGAACTCGAGCGCCCTCTCGTCGGCGCTGCTTGGGACGAGCTGCGCAACCAGAATATTGGACTGGCTGGCGCCCGGCTGATCGATGAGAAACACCCTCCGGCTTTGCGGCAGCGCCGCCGTAGGCATATCGCGTCGAACGCGCTCGCCGCGAGCGCGCCACTCCCCGAAATGGCGTTCAAGCGCGGGCAGGATCCGCTCCAGCGTAGTGTCGCCGACAATGATCAACGTGGCGTTATTGGGCCGCAAATAGGCTTGATGCCAGTCGACGATATCCTCCCGGGTCAAAGCTGCAATAGATGCTTCGTCGCCCGCGCCGCTGGCAGGAGCGGCGTAAGGATGGCCGGCGTCGTACAAGAGGGAGTTGGCCAAACGGCGCACTAGGCTGCGGGGGCTCGCCTTCTCCTGCGCGATGTCTGAGAGCCGCTGCGCGCGGATGCGCTCGATCTCGCTTGCCTCGAAACGAGGCCGCAGAATCACGTCCGCATAGAGCGCCAACGAATCCTCCAGGCGATCGCCGAGCGAGGACATGGAGACCGAGCTGGCGTCGAGGTCGGCGCGGGCGTCGATCTCGACGCCGATTGACTCGGCGCGATCGGCTAGCGCCAGCGCGTCATAGGCGCCAGCGCCTTCGTCGAGCAGGCTCATGGCGAAGCTCGCCACCCCTAAGCGTCGACCGTGGTCGGAAGCGTGGCCTCCTTCGAAATCCATGCTGAAGTGCACGAGAGGGAGTCCCCGGCGCTGTGCCAGCACGATCCTCAAACCGTTCGATAAGACGGCGCGTTGCACATCCGGAAATCGCAGCTGAGGGAATTGCTCGCTCTGCGGTGGTCCTTGACGCCGGTCGACCACGGACGGCGTGGCGGAAAAACGCGGATCCGCCGCAGCGATAATTGTTGGTGGCGGAATGGGCGAGGGATCTTCGACCAGGGGCGTTCGCTCCCCGGGATTCACCACCAGGGTATAGGCGCCCTGCGAGAGCCATTGGCGACCCGTCCGGCGAACTTGCGTTGCGTTGCTTTGCGCAATCGCGCCTTGCGAACGGCGAAAGCAGCCAGCATCGCCTGTCAACGACGCGCACGCCGAAAGGACGCCGGCTCTGCCGTCCGAGCCGCCCAGGCGCTCTATGCGGCGGATAAAGGAGCCGATCGCGGCAGTCCGCGCACGCTCCATTTCGGCCGCGGTCGGCCCGTCAGCGAGCAGTTCGGCTACTTCGGCGTCGAGAATGCGTTCAACCTCGCGCACATCTGCCCCGAGGGCGAGATCGATCCGCACCCAAAAAACGCCTCCCAGCTCCAAGGAACCCGCGCCAGCCTCGACGCGATCGGCAAATCTCTCGCTGTGCACGAGCCTGCGGCTGAGACGGGAGGCGCGGCTCCTGCCCAGCACGTGCGCCAATAGCGACAGTCTCTCGGCGTCGACGCTGGCAAACTCAGGGATATTCCAAAGCCGGTAGATCCGCGCCTGCGGCGCGTTTTCAGTTATAACTTCACGCGTATTCACGGTTCGCGCCGCGATCTGCAGCGGCAGCTCCGGGACGGTTGCGCTGGGCGCTATATCGCCGAAATAGCGTTCCACTCTTTCCCGGGCAGTAGCGAGGTCGATATCGCCGGCCAACACCAGCACCGCATTGTTTGGCCCATACCAACTGCGAAACCAGTTCGTCACGTCCTCCAGCGTGGCGGCGTTGAGATCGTTCATAGAACCAAGATTGGTGTGACGATATGGGTGGCTAGGCGGGTAGCTGGCGCGCAGGAGGCGTTCGAGCACCTGCCCGTACGGCTCGTTCTCGTCTTGGCGCTTTTCGTTCTGGACGACGCCGCGTTGCTCGTCGAGCAAAGCTTGGTCAATGACGCCGAGCAGATGGCCCATTCGATCCGATTCCATCCACAGCGCCAAGTCGAGCGCGGTTGTGGGCACAGTCTGGTAGTACGTCGTGCGGTCCGGGTCGGTGCCGCCTCCCTGATCAGTTGCGCCGACCAGCTCGAAGGGTTCGAAGAATTCTCCCTCGTAGCTCTCTGAACCCTGGAACATCAGGTGCTCGAACAAGTGCGCGAAGCCCGTTCGACCTGGCGGTTCGTTCTTGGCGCCGACATGATAGGAAATGTGGACCGAAACCACCGGCGCGGCGCGGTCGGTGTGCACGATCACGCGCAAGCCATTGGACAACGTGAACTCGTCATAAGGGATGTCGACGCTCTGGGGTCCTTCGGCGGCGTTCGCGCGCGCGCTCGCGTGTTGCAGCCCCATGCTCAGGGCGACCGCTAGGAGCATGCTGGCGAGGCGGCGGCGTGACATGGACGGTTCTCTGCGCGTTTGAACGATGTGGATATTTTTTACCACTTCGCGTCTCGGCGCCGCAAGAGCTTCTGGTAATATTTTTTCACCTGTCTTGGGGTCGGTGTGCGTGAACGCCTCACGCGGCAGACCAGTACGGAACCTCGCGGCGGGCAAATCCCACCTCAACGAAGCTGGACAGAACTGGTAATTTTTTCCCTTGTCAGGGTCGGCTGAAAGGGTAAAATGGATCGGTTAAATGCGACGCTTCAGCAAACGCGAATCTGAAATCCTGGATGCGCTCTACCGGATTCGGGAGGGCTCGGTGGCCGACGTAGTCGCAGCGCTCGACAGCCCGCCTTCTTACGATTCCATCCGCACAACGCTGCGCATTCTCGAAGAGAAAGGAGCGGTTACGCATCGGCGTGAAGACCGCCGCTTTGTGTATGCGCCCAAGATAACGGAGCGAAAGGCGTGGCAATCCACGGCGCGCAGGCTTGCCGATGTTTTCTTCGGCGGCTCAATCGAGCGCGCCGCGCTTGCCATGCTGAAGACCTCGGATGCAGCGCTTTCAGAAGAGGAAATTGAGCGGCTGGAAAGGAAGCTCGCCCGTGCAGAACGCGCGGCTAAGAAGGACGGCAAGCAATGATCGACGTCGCGATCTGGCTGCTTCGATGGACCCTCGCCGGCGCCATGGTCAGCTCAATCGTCCTTGCGGCAGCGTACGTACTGGAACGTAGAGGCCGCGCCGCCGGTCTTCATCTTTATAGGACTGCGCTGCTCGCCGTGATCTTGGCGCCATTGATTGCGTTCGCGCCTCCGATGCTCACCCCTTCCGCGTGGCAGTCCACCGCCGCAACACAGCGCGCTATCGCGCAATTGGCTGAGCGGCCAGAGGTTGGCCAGATGCGAACGCCTGGCGCCGAACAGCGCGGTGGCGAGAGACCCGGAGATGTCGCGCTGAACGTCCTGGCGATCGCGCTGATTGGGCTATGGAGTGCGGGCAGCGCGCTCGGCGCCCTGCGGCGCCAACGTTCCGCCGCCCGGCTCTCCCGCGCATTCCGCGACGGCGCGCCCTATCCGACCTCGTTCGTCGCGTGCAGGCTTTCTGCTGACGCCCCAGCCCCGCTCATTTTCGGGCTTTTGCGGCCTCGCATGCTTGCTCCGGCGGATTTTCCAGAATGGTCGCCGGCAGAACGCGAGTCTGTGCTTCGCCACGAAGCGGCGCATTTGCGGCGCGGCGACCTCGTCTGGGCCGCACTCGGCGACGCGGTGAGTGCGCTCTATTGGTGGATGCCGCCGGTTAGGACGCTCACACGCCAGCATATTCTTGCGACTGAAGAAGCGTGCGATTCAGCGTCCCTTACCGGCGAT
>DASPMA010000519.1:0-10145 GCA_035627335.1 Binatia bacterium | reverse complement strand
TGACGGTCAAGCACAACACGATGAGTGTGCCGCGCAGCATTCGCGTCCTACCCCTTGACAGCCTTCACGATCTTCCGGGCGGCGTCTTCCAGATCGTCTGCGGCGATCACGTTGAGTCCGCTGTTGCGGATGATGGCTTTGCCTTCTTCGACGTTGGTGCCTTCGAGGCGCACGACGAGCGGCACGTTGAGGCCGGTTTCTTTCACGGCTTCGATCACGCCGGCGGCGATGACGTCGCAGCGGGCGATGCCGCCGAAAATGTTGACCAGGATGCCCTTCACGTTCTCGTCGGCGAGGATGATCTTGAAGGCGGCTTCGACCTTGTTCTTGTCGGCGCCGCCGCCGACATCGAGGAAGTTCGCGGGCTCGGCGCCGAACAGCTTGATGATGTCCATCGTCGCCATGGCAAGGCCCGCGCCGTTGACGAGGCAGCCAATTTCGCCGTCGAGCGCGATGTAGGAGAGATCGTACTCGGAGGCTTCGATCTCCTTGGGATTCTCTTCGCCCTTGTCGCGCAGTTGCTCCCATTCCTTGTGGCGGAATTCGGCGTTGGAATCGAAGCTCACCTTCGCGTCGGCGCAGACGAGCTTTTGATCTTCGGTGACGATGAGCGGGTTGATTTCCAAGAGGCTCATGTCGCTCTTCACGAACGCGTCGTAGAGCTTCTTGATCAGCGCATCGCACTGCGCGGCGATATCGCCGCTGATGCCGAAGGCTGCGGCGATCTTGGCGGTGTCGGCGGCGGTTGGGCCGGTGATGGGATCGATGCCGACAGTGGTGATCTTTTCTGGCGTATCGTGCGCGACTTCCTCGATGTTCATGCCGCCCGCTTCGCTGGCGACGAAGGCAACGCGGCCCTGTTCGCGATCGACGAGCGCGGAGAGATAAAACTCTTTTGCGATCTTCACGCCTTCTTCGATGTAAAGGCGCTTGACGACGCGGCCTTGTGCGCCGGTCTGCAGCGTCACCAGCGTCTTGCCGAGCATTTGCGAGGCGAACAGGCCCACATCCTCCGGCTTGAAGGCGATGCGCACGCCGCCCTTCTCGCCTGCGTCAGCTTCTTTGAACTTGCCCTTGCCGCGCCCGCCCGCGTGAATCTGGCTCTTCACCGCCCACACCTGGCCGCCGAGATTGGCGGCTGCGTCCACGGCTTCTTCGGTCGTGAAGGCGGGAAAACCGCGCGGCACCGGCACGCCGAAGCTCTTGAGGACGGCTTTGCCTTGATATTCGTGGATGTTCATGTGGCCCCTCAGGATAGAACGCCCCTCTTACAGGGCGCTTGCCGCAAAGGCCAAGCATCAGCTGCGCGCTTGTTCACCCAGCGGAGCGGAGGGCTTGTCCTCGCCGTACGCCATCTCGCCGGCGGCGACGCTGGTCTCGATCTGCGATGCGAATTCCCCTTTCGCGGCGGGGCCTTCGCGCGTGTTGCGCCGCCAGAACATGGCGGCCGCGACAAAGACCGCGGCGGCGCCGGCGAACCAGAACATGCCGGCGACGTCGAACACATCCACCAGCGGCCCCATGATGAGCGGGCCGATCACCGAGCCAGCCGCCCAGACGAACAAAAGCCCCGCCGCCGATTGGGCCAATTTGCCGGGCTCGGCGCGGTCGGCCATGTGCGCGACAGCGATGCCGTAGAAGGAGAGCGCGCCGGCGCCCCAAAAGAAGAAGAGCAACGTCGCCGACCACCCCAACAATTCGCCACTCCACAAGGCGAGCGAAAACGCGGCGAGCGCTGCGAGCGCTGCGAGACCGGCGATAACGAGGCGCCTGTCGATCCGGTCGGAAATGCGCCCCGCCGGCCACTGCAGCAGCAGCGAGCCGACGAACGCGGCGGAATAGAATTCAGTTGCCGCCTGCGGGCCGTAATTCTCAGCCGCGTAGATGGGCGCCATGGCGAGGACCCCGCCGTTGACGAGCCCGGCGCCGAAGCTGCCGATGACGGCGGCGGGCGCGGTGGCGAATTGTTCGACGAGGGCAAGCGGCTGCGCCTTGGGCGGATCGGGCTGTTCGGCGGCGGTGAAGCAGATCGGCACCATGGAGAGCGCGGCGAGCGCCGCGCCAATCATCCAGGGCTCTGCTTCGGGCGGCGCATACCCGAACGCAAAGAATGGCCCCAGCGCGAGCGCGGCCTTCGTCAGCACCATGTAGACGCTCATCACTTCGCCGCGCACGCGGCTGCCGATCGAGAAGGAGAGCCAGCTCTCGACCGCCGCATACATCAGGGCGACAGCCATGCCGGCGATCATGCGCGCAAGGCCCCATGACCAGACGTCTGCTGTGAAATGCAGCATCAGGGTCGACACCGCGAAGATCGCCGCGCAGGCGGCGTAGACGCGGATGTGGCCGACGCGCGCCAGCAACGCGGTCGCGATCATCGCGCCCATCATGAAGCCCGCGGAGTATGACGCGGCGACGAGCCCGAGCGCGGTGCGCGAATGGCCCTCCGCGGTGAACGCGAGCGGAATGCGTACGCCCAGCAAACCGCCCGCGAGCTGCAGGATCGTGACGGCGGCGATGAGCGCGGCGACGTTGCGCAGCAGGCTGGCCATGGAGGCCCGGTTGTTAGCGGCGATTCCCCGCGCGCGTAACCGGCAAAACGCCGCGCGGGCTACCCGAAGAAGAACTCAAACATGAAACGTCCCGGAATGAAGCTGAGGCTGCCCGCCACGATGAGGCCGCCGACGAAAATGCCGGTCATGGCGCGCCGGTGCGCCTCGACCTTACGGCCGCGTATGGCGAAAATCGCCATCGGCAACGCGATAATGGTCCAGCCGCTGAGCAGGTGAACGAAGGACCAGACATTGCCGTTGAGCTCCGTGATCCACAGACTGGAGACGGCAGTCGCCGCCATCGCCAAGACCCAGCCCCAGCCGAGGGTCTTGTGGAGTCTGCTCCCCTTCCGCTGCAGCAGGATCGCCGTGCCGATGAGGAGCGCCGAGAGCGCGGCGAAGATATGCAGCTTGATCACCCAAGAGAGGCGCGCCCACAGCGCCCAGTCCGGTCCATCGAACGACACCCGGGAAACGCGCGCGACGATCTGCGGACCGAACGGGACGATGGCCGCAGCGAGGATGCCGATGGTCAGGCCCCAGCCGATCCAGCTCATCCATTTCGGTTGCGCGCGGGCAGGCGTCATAGTGTTCAGCTCTCCGTCAAAGCTGGTAGATGCCTGACCCAGAGAGGACGCTCGTGCAGCCGGACCTACGTGAAAACGCTGCGAAAGTGCGTGAAGCGCAAGCGGCGGCGGCTGGCGCTTCGCGAAATGCGGCCGGCGAAGCGCCGGCTTGGCGGCGCTGGGCGCGCAATCTCGCCGTCGCCGGCGCCGCAGGCGTCTTCATGGCGCTGATCGGCGCCGTCGGAACGGACGAACTGCCGCTGGGAGAACGGCTGCTCTATTGGATGCCGCTGACCATTGCCGGCGGCATACTCGGCCACGCGCTCTCGGTGTTGGTAGGACGCATCCCGAGGGCGGGCGCCAATCCTTGGCTATTCGGCGCCCTGCTCACGCTCGCGATTTCGATCCCCGCGACGGTTGGCGTCTGGCTCTACACGGAAGGCGTGTTCCAGGGCCAACTTGTTCTGTCGCACCTTCCCTACTTCTTCGCGCCGGTGCTGGTGATCTCGGCAGGCATGACGGCGCTGATGACGCTGGTGAACTGGCCGGGACGGGTGACGCATGCGCCGGCTGCGGGAGAAGCGGCCGCGCCTGTGCGGTTCATGGAGCGGCTGCCGGCAAAACTGAAAGGCGCGGCGATCTATGCTGTCTCGGCTGAGGATCACTACCTGCGCCTGCACACGTCGAAGGGCAGCGACCTCATCCTGATGCGTCTCGCCGATGCGATCTCGGAGCTTGAAGGTCTCGAAGGCGCGCAGACGCATCGCTCGTGGTGGGTGGCGAAGGATGCGGTGGAAACGACGCGTCGCGAAGGCGATCGTATGGTTCTGACGCTCAAGGGCGGCGCGGAGGCGCCGGTGAGCCGGCCAAACGTCAGGCCGCTGCGCGAGGCAGGCTGGTTCTGATCCCGCCCCGCGTCGTGTCCCATTACAGTGGCGCTCGGCGCATGCGCAGCGTCTCCTCGCGTATGCCGTCCGGATAGCGGATCGACAGCACGACCTCGAGCGCATCGTCGCCAATGCGGCGCATGGTGAGCCCGGTGAAGGAGAGTGTGTCTCCGCTCACCGAGACCGGATTGAACGCGTGCCAGCCATCCCGGTCTTCCCAGCCGACGAAATCCGGATTGAAATGCTTCACGCGCATCCGCAGCCCGCCCTCGACAACATCGAGCAGGCAGATTTCGTAGAACGCGACAACGCCGCCACGCACGAGGCGGAAATGCCCCACCATCTGTCCACTGGCGGGCGTCGACCAGGTTTCCTCAAGCTCGCCGCCTAACCCTTCGCCAACCCAGCGGCCGGCGAGCCAGGACGCGCTCTCGATGATGCGCACCTGCTCGGCCGTCGGCGGGGGTGCAGGCTCGACGCGGTTTTGCGCTTGCGCGGGCGACGCGACGGCGACGGAGAGCAAGGCGATAGCGGCGAAAACGACCGTTTTCATGGGGTCCTCCCTCGTGGCGCCCCTATGACGAATGGCCTTTGGCGATTTCGACATCACTGCTCAGAGCGGAAGACCCAATCGCTGTCGGCGGCGAGATAGACGAACGTCGCCCAGGCCGCGACGTTCTGGCGGAGGTTCGCCGGATCGATGGCGTAGAGCGTGTCGTTGGCTGTGTGGTGGATGTCGAAATAATCCGTGCCGTCTTGCGCGAGATCGACGACCGGCACGCCGGCTTTTCTCAGATCATCGACGTCGGGGCCGCCTTCCGTGGCGTTGTTGCCCGGCAAGACTCCCAACGGCGCGAGAGCGCGTTGGAACGCGCGAGCATAGGACAGCGCAGGTTCGGAGAACCGCGTGTCGAAGCGCCACACCCGGCCTGCTCCGAAATCGCTCTCGGCGGCGACGATGTGCCTCTCGCCGGCGTGCACACGCGCGTACTCTTCGCCGCCGTGCACGCCATTTTCTTCGGCGCCGGCGAGCAGGATGCGGATGGTGCGGCGCGGGCGGCGCGGGAGCTCGCGAATGAGGCGCGCGGCCGCCGTGATGATCGCGACGCCCGGCGCCATCGTCGATGGCCCCTTGCCCGAGATCCCAGGAATCCAGGTGCGCTGCGATCAGCACGATTTCATCCGGCCGCTCGCGCCCGCGAATTTCCGCGATGACGTTCCCGGTTGGCGCGTTGTCTCGGATGTCGGTTTGGATATCGAGGCGCACGCGCGCCGCGCCGCGAGCGACGAGACTCGCGAGCACGTCTGCGTCGGCGGGCGAGATCGCCATGGCGGGAAGCGAGGCGCCATCGGCTTGGCGCGAACTGCCGCCCTGATGCGCGAAGCGATGCGTGTCGGTGCCGACAGCGCGAATGAGACAGCCCATGGCGCCCTTCGCTTGAGCAACGGGCGCACACCGGCTGCGCTTGCGCACCGCCACAGTGTAGCCCGAACCGTCCTGCGCGCGCGCCATACGTTCGTCGATGAAGACGATGCGCCCAGCGACCGCGCTGCTTGGCGCGGCTTCGAGCGCGGTCATGTCGGCAAAGCGCACGACTGGCGCGGTGACGCCGCCAGCGGGCGTCGATGGCGAGCCGCCGAGCGCCGCGGCGACCATTGGCCGCTCAAGGCCCGGCGAGACGATGTGCGCTTCTTCACGCACGGCGTCCCAGTACGGGATCGTGAACGGCTCGATCCGCACATTGCTGAAGCGCTGCTCGCGCAGCATCGCCACGGCCCAGTCGCGCGCGCGTGCTTCCGCTTCGGAGCCGGCGAGACGCGGACCGATCTCGGTGACGAGATCTTCGACGATCTCCCAAGCGAGATCGCTTTCCAGCGCGGCCGCCTGCAAGCGCGCGATTGTACGCCGCTGTTCGGCGCTGATTGGCGCCACCGGCAGCACAACCTCCGTTGCCGCCGGCGACGGCGGAATTGGCTGTTGCTGCGCGTTCGCCGATGGGGCGAGCGCGATCGCGCTGAGTGCGAGAAGCCAATTACGCATGCCGCCCCCCTTTTCGTGCGCATAAAGTGGCGGGGCGATGGGAAGATGCAAGGGAACGGCGCGATTCAGCCGTTTCGCCGCGCTTTCCATTCAGCTTTCGACTGCCCGTAGATATCGACCATGTGGTCCTCGAACGGCGGCGCGAGGCGCAAATCCTCGCGTTCCAGACGCGAGCCCAACCGTTCCGCAAGCTTGATCGACGGCGCGTTGCGCTTGTCGATGCAGTGGATGACGCGGTCCCAGCCGAGATGATCGAATGCCCAGTCGATCGCGGCGATTGCGCCTTCCTGGGCGTAGCCCTGCCCCATCGCGCTCGCCTTCACGCCCCAGCCGACTTCATCGCCAGGCCATGAGCCTTCCTTGCCGCCCGGCCGCCACGGGCCAAGGCGGCCGATCCATTCGCCAGTGTCGCGGCGGATGACGGAGAACATGCCGTAGCCCAGCAGCGCCCACGAGCCAGCAAGGCTCGCCATGCCGCGCCAAGCCGCATCGCGCGGCGCGAGGCCGCCGATGTAGCGCATGGTCTCTTCTTCCTGCGCCATGGAGGCAAAGCCATCGAAATCCTCGTGCCGTGGCGGGCGCAGGATGAGACGCGCGGTGGTGAGGGTGGGGCCGATGCTCATCGCTCACTGTCTAACCTGTTCACGAGGGGTGGGGCAGAGGCTTTTTGCGCGCGCGAAGGCGCATCGGCGCGTTCGATAGTGACTGGTGTCATGGCGCGCCCACTCTGCGGCGCTTAGCTCTACGTCATTCCTTCGACTGCCAACCCTTGCATGAAGGAGGCAATCATGATCGCAAAACTTCAAACCATCGACACCACGCGCGCACTCGTTGTGCTATCCGCTATGGGCCTAGTCGCAATTGGCTCAGCCCTCTCTTTCGCTCCGGAAGCGGACGCGGCCAGGCCTCATATCATCCGGGACGCATGCACTGGAACCTCCGGCGGCGGCGAAGGACTTGAATGCAACAGCGCCGACGATCTGCTCATACGGACGCAAAATCCGGACGGCTCATGCGGCGCCTGGGTGTGCTGTCCGCCGAACGGCGATGGGACCTATGACTGCAACAGAGGATCGAGTCCGGGCGGTTCGCAGCTCAGCGGCGCCCTAGGCAATATCGCCGGCGCGCGAGCGACAGCGGTCAGTCCCGGCGTGGCGGTGGATCCGAGCTCCACGCAGCGGGCGCCGACGACGACGCGCCGTGCCCGCCGCGCGTACTGAGTCGGCTTTTAGCCGACGCTCGGGTCGATGCCCTTGCATGCATCGACCAATCCCCGCACGGCGTTTACCGAGTTATCGAACATGGCGCGCTCTTCCTTCGAAAGCTCGATCTCGACCACCTTCTCCACGCCGTTCTTGCCGATGATGCAGGGCACGCCGACGTAAATGTCGTTGAGGCCGTACTCGCCTTTGAGGTTCGCGGCGCACGGCAGCAGGCGGCGCTTGTCGCGCAGATACGACTTCGCCATCACGATCGCGCTTTCCGCCGGCGCGTAATACGCGGAGCCGGTGCCGAGCAGCTTGACGATCTCCGCGCCGCCGTCGCGCGTGCGCTGGATGATCTGGTCGAGCTTGTCTTGGCTGGTCCAGCCCATCTTCACCAGGTCCGGCAGCGGGATGCCGGCGACAGTGGAATAGCGGGCGAGCGGCACCATGGTGTCGCCGTGGCCGCCGAGCACGAAGGCGGTGACGTCTTCGATCGAGACTTTGAACTCTTCTGCGAGGAACCAGCGGAAGCGCGCGCTATCCAAGACGCCGGCCATGCCGACAACCTTGTTGTGCGGCAGCTTCGAGAACTGGCGCAGCGCCCACACCATTGCGTCGAGCGGATTGGTGACGACGATGACGAACGCGTTCGGCGCATGCTTGGCAATGCCCTCGCCAACCGACTTCATCACTTTGAGATTGGTGCCGAGCAGATCGTCGCGGCTCATGCCGGGCTTGCGCGGAATGCCCGCGGTGACGATGCAAACATCGGCGCCCGCGATGGCGGCGTAGTCGCTCGCGCCCTTCAGCGTGGAATCCTTGCCGAACACAGGCGAGGCTTCGGCTATGTCGAGCCCTTTGCCCGCCGGCACGCCCTCGACGATGTCGAACAGGATGACGTCGCCCAGTTCTTCGCGCGCGGCGATGTGGGCGAGCGTGCCGCCAATCATGCCAGAACCGATGAGGGCAATTTTCGCGCGGGCCATGGGGCGCTCCGGGAATCAGGGAAAAGAAGGCGCGGGATTTAGACCCCTGGCCCGCCAGAGGCAACGCGGCCTATGGACCGCGCCCTCAAAGGTTGGAGCGCGCGGCCTCCGGCCGCGCTTTCTTGCCGCTAAAGATGCGCCGCCGGAGGCGGCGCGCTCCAACTTTCAACGACTAGCGTTTCACCACAATCAGCACGCCGTCGCCGATGCTGGTCATGGCGGCGTGGACACGGGTGTCGGCCTTGGCCTTGTACGCCAGGGTGCGGAGCGCGGCAGTGTCGGGCGTCGCATCGGCGGGATCGGCGACCTTGCCGCTCCAGAGGACGTTGTCGAACAGCATGACGCCGCCCTTGCGCAGCAGCGTGAGGCCGCGTTCGTAGTAGTCGTCGTAGCTCGTCTTGTCGGCGTCGACGAAGCCGAAGTCGTAGCTGCCCGCCTCGCCGGCCGCGATGCGCGCATCAAGCGTTTCGACAGCGGGCGCGAGCTTCAGCTCAATCACGTCATCGACATTGGCCTCGCGCCAATAGTGACGCGCCTTGGTTGTCCACTCTTCGCTCACATCGCAAGCGAGCAATTTTGCATTCGCGCCGTGCATGTCCTTCAGCGCGAGCGCCGTCGCGAGCGCCGAATAGCCGGTGAACACCCCGACTTCGAAGGCGCGCTTGGCCGAGAGCATGCGCGCGACGATAGCCATGAACGCGCCCTGTTCAGCGCTGATCTGCATGCGCGCCATCGGCAGCGCCGACGTTTCTTCACGGCAGCGCTTCAGTGCGGGATGTTCGGTTGGATTGACGTCCGCCAGGTAGCGGACGACTTCGGGCGTGAGACCAAGCGATGAAGACATGCGCTCTACCTAGCGCGTCTTGGACCGCGCGTCTTCAGACGCGCACTTTTGACGTTTGCGGTGACGCGGGTCTGAAGACCCGCGGTCCAAGACCTAAGACAGCCGCTTCAACTCCTCGACCAGGTCCGCGCGTTCCCAGGAAAAGCCGCCCTCGTTGTCGGGCTGGCGGCCGAAATGGCCGTAGGCGGTCGTGCGCGCATAGATCGGACGATTGAGCTTCAGGTGCGTGCGAATCGCGCGCGGGGTGCAGCCGCCCATCAGTTCCGGCAGCGCCTGCTCGAGCTTGGCCGGGTCGATCGTGTCTGCGCCGTGCAGGTCGACGTAGAAGCTGGTGGGGCGTGCAACGCCGATCGCATAGCTGATCTGAATGGTGCAGCGCTGCGCAAGCCCGGCGGCAACCACGTTCTTCGCAAGATAGCGGCACGCATAAGCGGCCGAGCGATCGACTTTTGTCGGGTCCTTACCGGAGAATGCGCCGCCGCCATGGGGAGCTGCGCCGCCGTAAGAATCGACGATGATCTTGCGCCCTGTGACGCCGGCGTCTCCATCGGGTCCGCCGATTTCGAAGCGACCAGTCGGGTTGATGTACCAGTTGGTTTTCTTCGTGATGAGGCCTTCGGGGAAGACCGAAGCAACGTACGGCTTCAGCAGCTCCTTGAATTTCGCCTGGGTGTAGTTGCCGCCGTTCAGCTTCTTCTTGTGCTGGTGCGAGACCACGATCTGGTCGACATGCACCGGCTGTCCGTTCTCGTAACGCAACGTGACCTGACTCTTCGCATCCGGCTCAAGCTCAGGGCGCTCGCCCGAGTGACGCACTTCGGCGAGACGCTTCAGGATATTGTGCGAGTATTGCAGCGTGGCCGGCATCATTTCCGGCGTTTCGCTGCAGGCGTAACCGAACATGATGCCCTGGTCGCCGGCGCCCTCGTCCTTCTTGTCGCTGGCGTCGACGCCCTGCGCGATATGTGCGGACTGGCCGTGCAGGAAGCAGGCGTACTTCGCCTTCTCCCAGTGGAACCCCTTCTGCTCGTAGCCGATGTCCTTCACCGCGGCGCGCACCTTCG
>DASPMA010000518.1:0-2417 GCA_035627335.1 Binatia bacterium | reverse complement strand
CTCGATCGGCCAACCGTTCGTGTCGCCGCGCAACGAGCTCGATTACGCCTCGAACTTCCTGCGCATGTGCTTTGCGGTGCCGGCTGAGGACTTCAAGATCAATCCGGTGATGGCGCGCGCGCTGGACGTGTTCATGATTCTGCACGCCGACCACGAGCAGAATGCATCGACTTCGACGGTGCGACTTGCGGGTTCGTCCGGCGCCAATCCGTTCGCGTGTATTTCTTCGGGAATCGCGTGCTTGTGGGGCCCGGCGCATGGCGGCGCCAACGAAGCGGCGCTCAACATGCTGGAGAGCATTGGCACAGTCGACAACATTCCGGACTTCATCAAGCGAGTCAAAGACCCCAAGGACGACATCCGGCTGATGGGCTTCGGGCATCGCGTCTACAAGAATTATGATCCTCGCGCGAAGGCGATGCAGAAGCTTTGCCATCAAGTGCTGAAGGAAGTGGGCGCGGAAGACACCCCGCTCCTGAAAGTGGCGATGGAGCTGGAGCAGATCGCGCTCAACGACGAGTACTTCATCCAGCGCAAGCTCTATCCGAACATCGATTTCTATTCCGGCATCACGCTCCGCGCGATGGGCTTCCCGACCTCCATGTTCACGGTGCTGTTCGCGGTGGCGCGCACTGTCGGCTGGATCGCGCAATGGACCGAGATGATGGAAGACCCGAGCCAGAAGATCGGCCGGCCGCGGCAGGTTTATACTGGCGCGCCTCTGCGGGATTACGTGCCGCTGAACGCGCGGAAGTAAAGGAGCGCATTACCTTCAGCACAGCCTCCGCCGCGATCTCAGCCGCTGGCCTGCCGCCGCGGCCCATTTTCGCAAGCGCTTCGTCTTGGCGCCGCACCTGCTCTTCGCGGGCGTCTTCGTCGTCGAGCAGCGGCGCGGCGGCGTGCGCGATGTTCTCGGCGGTGAATTTGGTTTGCAGGAACTCCGGCACGATTTCCGCGTCGGCGGCGACGTTCATCAGCGTCACGTACTTGCCCTTGAACACCATGCGCGCCAGCGCCCAAGAGAGCCAGGTAAGCTTGTAGCCGACGATAACGGGCGCGCCCTGGAGCGCGACTTCGGTCGTCACCGTGCCTGAGGCCGCAAGCGCGACAGTGGCGGCGGCGAAGGCGTCCTCCTTGTGGCGCTCTTCCACGATGCGCGCGACGGGCGGCGCTTGTTCGACGACGGCTTGGCGCACCGATTGCGCGGCGACGACGAGGAGGCGCACGTCGTTGCGTTTTGCATCGAGCATTTCGGCGGCGCGCCAGAGCGTGGGGCCGATGCGGCGCACTTCGGTGGCGCGGCTGCCCGGGAGCACGAGGATCACACGCTCTTTGGGCTTGAATCCTTCTCGCGCTTTGAGCGCGGGGCCGTCCCCTGGCTTGTAGCGGCCAAGCGCGGGATGGCCGGCGATAGTGCAGGCAAGGCCGTAGGGCTCGTAGTACGGGACTTCGAAATCGTGGATGCAGATGAGGTGATCGACGGCGGCGGCGAGTGTTTTGGCGCGGCCGGGGCGCGTGGCCCAGACTTGCGGGCCGATGTACTTCACCAGCTTGATGTGCGGCGCGGCGGCGCGGACGCCTTGCGCGACGCGGAGCGTAAAGCCCCAAGAATCGATGAGGACGACCACGTCGGGTTTGGCGGCGAGAATGGCTTGCACCGTGGCGGCGACGGCGCGTTTGACCTTGCTGTAGGCGAGCAGGCCTTCGACGAAGCCGAGCACGGCAAGGCCCGTTGTGTCGGCGCGGCTCTCGATGCCCTCCTCCGTCATGAGCGGGCCGCCCACGCCGATAATGTCGAGCGATGCGTCGCTCTCCTTCAGCGCGCGGGCGAGATCGGCGCCGAGGGCGTCGCCGGATGCTTCAGCTGCAACGAGGAAGATGCGTGTACGCGCGTTCAAGCGTCGCCTGCCTCGGCGTTGGTGAAGCCGTAGAGAAATATCCCGCGCTTGTCGGCTTCCGCGATCATCTTCGCGCGGCGCACGGCAAGCGCGCCATGCGCTTCCACGGCGATGCCGGCAAGCCCGGCTGCGGTCGCGCCATCCAACGTGCCCAAGCCGACGACGGGAAGATCGATGCGGCGCTCCTGGATGGGCTTAGGGCGCTTCACCAGGACGCCGCGGCGTTTCTCTGGTGAGCCGCGCAGCGCGGTTGGCAGCGTAGCGACGCGCTTGAGCATCTCGTCGGTGCCTTCGGCCGCTTCGAGCGCGAGCACGTGGCCCTCGCAAACCACGACGCCCTGGGCGATATCGAATGCGCCGATAGCGTGCGCGACTTGCGCACCTTTGGCGATGTCTTTCATTTGCGCCGGTGTTGGCGCGATCGAACCCCACACGCCTTCCGGCGCCAACAGATCGCCCATGACTTCTTCAGCGCCAACCACCTCGAAGCCGGCGCGCTCGTGTTCGCTGAGAATGGCG
>DASPMA010000517.1:0-4088 GCA_035627335.1 Binatia bacterium | reverse complement strand
GATGGTGTGATCAACTTAGGCGAGCGAATGGAAGAAGAAGGCTGGGCGGTGCCCTACGCGCCCCGGAGGATGCAGATCGAACCGTTCGTGACGCTTGGCGGTGGATGCACTCTTCATCCCCGTGAGTGGCGGCGTAGCGAGGACGCGGAAGGTCGAGTGAACGCAGCCATATGCGCGCCTAGCTCCGATAATCCCCATTGATCTCGACGTAGCGCTTGGTGAGATCGCACGTGTGCATGGTCGCCCGGCCTGAGCCTGGGCCGACCACGACGCCGATCTCCAGCTCCGGCAGTTTCATGTACGCGCTCATCGCCGCTTCGTCGTACTCGGCCGACACCATGCCGTCGCGCGCCGCCCAAAGCGCACCGAAGCGCACCGTGATCATCTCGCGCTTCACCGGCTGATCGCTGCGGCCGACAGCCATGACGATGCGGCCCCAATTGGCGTCCTCTCCGGCGATGGCGGTTTTGACCAGCGGGCTTTCGCAAATCGTACGCGCGATGATCTTCGCGCTGGCGTCGTTCGCCGCGCCCTCGACCGTGACGCTAACCAGTTTCGTCGCGCCTTCGCCGTCGCGCACGATCTGGATCGCGAGATCGCGCAACACCTGACTCAAGGCAGCGCGGAAGCCGTCGAGCCGCGCATCCTTGGCGTCGGCAATCGGCGGCATGCGCGCTTGGCCAGTCGCAAACAGGAGCACGCAATCATTGGTGCTGCGGTCACCATCGACGGTGATCGAATTGAAGCTCGTCTCGGTTTGCGACTTGAGCAGCGTCTTCAGGATCGGCGCCGAGAGCGCCGCGTCCGTGAAGAGGAACGCCAGCATCGTCGCCATGTCCGGCGCAATCATGCCGGAGCCCTTGGCGATGCCGGCGATGTTCACAGCGGCGCCTTCAATCTCGCAGCTCGCGCCGGCGCCTTTGGGGAAAGTGTCCGTCGTCATGATCGCGGCAGCGGCCTCGGGCCACGAGACAGGCCCGAGCGGCATTTGCGTCAGTGCTGGAGCAATCCTTGCATCGTCCAACACGACGCCGATCACGCCCGTCGACGCCGCCAGCATCTCGCGCGTTTCAACGCCGATCGCGCCGCCGGCAGCTTCGAGCGCGCGCTTGCAAGCGGCATCGCCTGCAGACCCGGTGAAGGCATTGGCGCAGCCGGCGTTGACCAACAGCCCGCGCGCATTGCCCCGGTTGGCGGCGAGCGCCTGCTTGCACCAGTCCGTCGGCGCCGAACCGACAGCGTTCGTCGTGAACACGCCCGCCGCTTTCGTGCCGACCGGCATGCGCATGAGCAGCAAGTCGGGGCGCTCGTGCTTGTAGAAACCGGCGCGGCCGATCGCGGCTTCGACGCCGGCGATTGCAGGCAGATCAGGAAAACGCGCGGGCGCGAGCGAAGATTTCATGTGCGCTCTTCCGGCGCCGTGCGTGCGAAAGCAAGGCGCAACAAAAGGAGCGCGGGTCTTCAGACCCGCATTGCTCAAGTGATGCAGGAAGAGCGGGTCTGAAGACCCGCGCTCCTTTATTACTCCGATGGCCCTTCTTCCCCCGGCGGCGTCGCTGGCGCTTGCTGCGGCGTCGGCGTTTGTTGTTGTGCCGCAGGCGAGCCGCCGGCCGCGCCGCTAGGTCCCATCGGGAAGGGGAAGGGCGGCGGCGCTTGTCCAGGCGGCAGCGCCGCATCGGGGGCCGGGCGGACCGGCTCAGTCGGCTCGGCGTCGGCGGGCGCTGGCGCTTCTTCACCCGGATCGAGCGCGATGTCCTGCTCGCGCAGGCGCTCGATGCGCGCGTCGCGCTCGAGCCGCTCTTGCAGCTGCGTGATCTCCTGGAAGCGCAGCCAGTCGACGATGCGGGGGCGCAACGTCTCGAGACTTGGCACGCCGCGCTCGCGGCGATCCTCGATGCGCACCAGGTGCCAGGTATCGTCGACTTGGATCGGACCCATCAGCTCACCGACACTGCCTCGCTCGACCGCCGCGCGGATGGGCGCTGCGATATCTGACATCGCAACGAAACCAAGGTCGCCTCCGTCGGGCGCGTTCTCGCGATTCAGCGAGAGTTCAAAAGCAAGCGCCTCGAACGCCTCGCCTTGGTCGAGCCTTCTCTTTGCCGCGTTCGCAGCCTCCGGTGTGGGGAACACGATATGGCGCAGATGGATTTCCGTACCCTGGCCCAGCCGGCCCGCGTTTTCCCGATACAACCGCTCGATGTTTTCGGGGTCGGTGGCGTGCTGGTCGATCTCTTCGTAGATCGCGGCCGCAAGCACGCGTTCGCGCGCATTCTCCAATTGGCGGCGCACGTCGGGCTCGCGGTCGAGCCCGCGCGCTTCGGCTTCCATCGAGAACAGGCGGAATTGGATCAGCTCTTCGAGCGCGAAGTAGAACGCGTCGGAATTGGCGTCGAGGTCTTCGCCTTCCTGCAGCAAGCCGCGCGCCACAGCATGCGAACGCACGTCCTCGATATAGATCGGGCGCCCGTTAACAGTTGCGGCGACAACAGGATCGCGCACGCCGGCGCTGTCCCCGCCACTATCGCGTCCGAGCCCGCACGCCGACAGCATCAAGCCAATCGCGAGGCCCGCGCCGATGAGGCCCGCGCCCGACAGGAACTTCTGTGTTGGGATCATGCGTTCTGCTCTCTAGGGCGGGCAGCACCGAAGCCTCGCGCCCAGGAGGTCGCATTGACACCGCCCAGGGCCGCTCTTAAGTCTCGCCCGCGCACAAGTCGAGAGTGTTTCAGCACCCGGCGCGCGTTGGCGGGGACAGAAAAAAGCCAAGAACTCCAACGCTCTCGACCTTTTCTCCAGCGCCCCTTACATGAAGGCGCATCAACCCTAAGATCGCGCCTATGCTGAACCTCGCCAAGCAGATTTTCGGCTCCGTCAACGAGCGCAAAGTAAAACAGCTGCGCCCGATGGTGGCGCGCATCAACGCGCTGGAGCCGACCTTCGAGGCGCTGAGCGACGAAGCTCTCCGCAACAAAACCAGCGAGTATCGCCACAAGCTTGCCCGCGGCGCGAAGATCGACGACATCCTGCCCGAAGCCTTCGCCACCGTGCGTGAAGCGGCCAAGCGCACTCTGGGTCAGCGCCACTACGACGTGCAGCTGATGGGCGGCATCTTCCTGCACCAGGGCAAGATCGCCGAAATGCGCACCGGCGAGGGCAAGACCCTGGTGGCCACGCTGCCGACTTATCTCAACGCTCTCGAGAGCCGCGGCGTCCACGTCATCACCGTGAACGACTATCTCGCCAAGCGCGACAGCGAGTGGATGGGTCAGATCTACCGCTTTCTCGGTCTTTCGGTCGGCGTGATCGTGCATGGGCTCTATGACAACGAGCGCCGCCAGGCCTACGCCGCGGACGTCACTTACGGCACGAACAATGAGTTCGGCTTCGATTATCTGCGCGACAACATGAAGTATTCGCTGGGCGAGATGGTCCAGCGCGGGCACCGCTATGCGATCGTCGACGAAGTCGACTCGATCCTGATCGACGAGGCCCGCACGCCGCTGATCATCTCCGGCCCGACCGAGGACCGCAGCGAGTTCTACAAGGCGATCGACACGCTCATTCCGCTGCTGCGCCCAGAGCATTTCGAGCACGACGAGAAACAGCGCTCGGTCACCTATACCGAAGCGGGGTCGGAGCGGATCGAGGAAATGCTTGTCGAGCGCGGGCTGCTGCAAGGCTCGCTCTACGAGCCCGCCAACATCTCGATGGTGCACCACGCCAACCAAGCGCTGCGCGCGCACAAGCTGTTCCAGCGCGACAAGGACTACATCGTCAAGGACAATGAGGTTGTCTTGATCGACGAGTTCACCGGCCGCATGATGCATGGCCGGCGCTTGTCCGAGGGGCTGCACCAGGCCATCGAAGCGAAAGAACAGGTCAACATCCAGCCGGAAAACCAGACGCTGGCGTCGATCACGTTCCAGAACTACTTCCGCCTCTACGACAAGCTTGCCGGCATGACCGGCACGGCGGCGACGGAGGCCACCGAATTCGGCGACATCTACAAGCTCGATGTGGTCGAGATTCCGACCAACCTGCCGGTCGCCCGCACCGACGAGGACGACGAGGTCTACCGCACGGTC
>DASPMA010000516.1:0-4243 GCA_035627335.1 Binatia bacterium | reverse complement strand
TACGTGCCAAGCACGCGCTGACGATACGGCTTCAACGAATGGTTCTCGAAGAGCACGGAGGGAAGGCCGATCATGTCGCCGTACGCTTGAGAAAAGCGGGGCGAGAAGGTGAAGGCGGCGAAGCCTTCTTCCAGATTGCGGTCGTTGTTGGCGAACACGAGATCGCCGGGGATATGGCCGTTGCGGCGCAGCGCTTCGTCGAGATCGGGGCGGTAGCGCTGATCGAGCCAGCGCGCGATGTTGCGCGAAGCGGAGTAAGAGCCATCGCGGCCCATGAAGCCGTAAGTGATGTCGTACTGATAATCCATGCCGTCGGTGACGTGGATGTCGAGATAGAGATCGGGATCGACGCTCTGGATCAGCGCAATCATGGCGCGCATTTCGGGCGCATCGAGCTTGGTGTAGTCGCGGTTGAGGTTGAGATTTTGCGCCGTGTTGCGCCAGCCCTGATTGTTCGGGCCGCGCTGGTTAGGCCGATTGTACCGCGAAGCGCGCTCGTGGCCGTCGACGTTGAATATCGGCACGAAGACCAGATTGACGCGGTCGAGCAGGTTGCGTTTCGACCCGAAGGCGATGTCGCGCAGCAGCATCATGCCGGCATCCTTGCCGTCGATTTCGCCGGGATGGATGCCGCATTGCACGAACAGCGTCGGCTTGCCGGCGTCGAGTTCGCCTTCATCGGTGGACGCGAACACGACGATCAGGTCGCGGCCCTGCGGCGAGCGGCCGAACGTTTCGATGCGCACGAGCGGGGAGGCGGCCTCGAGGCGTTCGAGCCAAGCGCGCGTCTCGGCGTAGGTCGGGGTATCGGTGAAGCCATTGGCTTCAGCGGGCGTGATCCACGGATTGTCGCTGCCGACGATCAGACCTTCGCTGGCGCCGCGCCATTCCGGCGCCGGCGGCAGCGGCGCGTTGAATTGTGCAGTCATGAGGACTGCTCCTAGCATGCTGGCGTATTGGCTGAACATGTGCTCGAGCGTGTCGTGCGCCCGCGCTCACATCAAGCGCGATGAGACCGCTTGCGTCCCGGGACCGCGGGCCTCTGGCCCGTAGCTTTCATGCCGATAGCAAATGCGGGCCGGAGGCCCGCGGTCCCAGATTTAAGAACCGTCGCCGCGCGCGTAGCCGACGATGGCGGCGCGGACGAAATCGTCGAAATTGATCGCGTCGAGCGAGGATGGGTGCGGCGCCCAGGGCGGGCCGTCGAGCATCTGCACGGTGATTTCGGGCTTGCCGCTATTCTTGCGCCGGCGCGTCAGAGCGTGCTCGGCTTCCTTCTGCACCCATTCGGAGCCGGCGGCGGATTTCGACCAGCAAAGATGGAAGAGATCGGCGCGGTCGATCTCGCGCCGCAAGCGCGGGTGCCATTCCTCGCCGGACTTGAGCGAAGCCCGATCCCAGAAATGCTCGACACCGGCCATCTGGTAGGCGGTGGCTATAGCGGAGACGGTTTCGCGGTCCTGGCTCGAATAGGAGAGGAAGACCCGCTTATGGCGTCTTAGGCGCGCGCGGTCGCCGGGGCCGTGCGGCTTCTTGCCGGGGCCCGAGACTTTGCGCGTGAAGGCGAGCACGCCGATTTGCGCATCGTTGATGAACACGCGTGCGAGCAGGACGACTTGCTTGACGCTTGCATCGGCTTCCACGGCGAAGTTGAAATCGATCGGCTCGCCAGCCCACGTGCGGCGTTGCAGCGCCCCGTCGCAAGCGCCGCCGCGCACTTCCAGTGCGACGCCGATGCTGGCGCCGAGCGCAACATCGCCGATCGGCATGCCTTGCGGCGCGGACTCGGTGCGCGGGTCGAGCTTCTTGGCGGCCTTGATCACCGCGTTCAGGTCTTTCGGCTGGTGCACAACAATGCGCACCAGTTCGGGCGTGCCGCGGCGCAGCTTGCCGGGCGCGAAGGCAGTGGCGTCCGCCGGCGCGCTCGGCGCCGGCAGGGTGATCGAGCGGGCCGGGGCGCCGCCCACAACCGCTGGTTCTTCCCGTCGCTCTCGGATGGGCGGCGCGGGCGCCGGCTGCGGCGGCGCCTGAGGCGCACTGACTGACGGTGGCGCGGCTGGCGGCTCGGCGGCTTCGATGTCCGGTTCTGCGCCTGGGGTTTCTGTCTTTGTGTCCTCGTCCGGCTGCGCGCTTTGCTCTTGCGCTGCGTTTTCGCCGCTGGGCGCACCATCCAACTCAGGGTCAGCACCGACGCTCTCTTCCTGCGACGGCGCAACTTGCTCCGGCTCCTGTTCAACACGCGCCGGCGTCGCAGCGGCGGCGGGCGGAAGCGGTTCAGCGCGCGGCGCATCGTCTGCTGGCGGCGCCTCGGCTTGGCGGCGGCGGATCAATTCGTTCGACCGCGAGCGCGCCTCTTCCAACGTCATGGCCGGCCACGCCTCTGGTAAGAATGTAAACGCGGCGCGCGCTTCATCGGTCACGAGGATGAGTTGCGCGCGCTCGATTTGCGTCGCCAGGCTGGAGAGCAGGGCGACGAACGCGTCGTCACGCGCTGATTCGGCGCTAAGGAGAAGGCCAACGTTTGCGGCGGTAGCAAGCGCTGCGCTGGTCGCCGATTGATCGTGCACCGAACTTGCGTCGATGACGTCGAGGCCGAAGCCGTCAGCGATTTCGTGCGCTGCGCTCAAGTCGGCGGCGGCCGCCACCAGATAGCCGTTCGACATGGCCTGTCCCCCTTCGAGAGGGAGCGTTTCTAAGACTTTCGGCGCGCGGAGCAACCCAAGAGCGCGTGAAGCCCTTCACCTGCGGGCGAAATCGCTTAAGCTTGGCGCTGGAGATAAAGAATGCGCATTCTTGCTGCAGCTGCTGCCTTGTTTCTCGCCGCGTGCCAAACGCCGTGCCCGGCGGTCAACACCGAACCCACCGTCTCGAATTTCACGTGTGAAGATGGCTCGGCGCTGCGCGTGACGTTCACGCCAACGCAGGCCACCGTCGAGCAAGAAGGATATGTGACGCTGACGTTGCCGTCGCGCACGTCGGGAGGCGCCTACCGCTATTCCGCCAACGGCGCGGAATTGCGGGGCCGAGCGGCCAATGCCCAGTGGACGCGTCCGGGCGCCGCAGAAACGCTTTGTTCGATCGACCAATAGAACGCGGCCCGGGGGTTTGCTAAAGCGAAGCCTGAGCCAGGAAGCGCGCCTGCTGTGAGGGGCGGGACGCCACATGTACGGAGTGTAAGGATGCGTCTGAAACTGATGTGCGCCGCATTCGCCAGCGCGCTCGCTCTAAGCGCTTGCGAAACCAGCGGCTATGGCGGGGGCGGCTATGGCGCGCCGCGCACGCAACTTTCGCAATGCACGCGCAACGCGCTGATCGGCGCTGGCGTCGGCGCGGTGATCGGCGCCACGCAAGGGCCGCGCGAAAACCGCGCTGAGAACGCCGCGATCGGCGCAGCCGTTGGCGGACTTGGCACCTATGGCGTGTGCCGCTGGCTCACGGCGCGCGAACAGCAGCGCGTCGAGAACGCGTACTATCAATCGCTAAACTCGGGCGGGCCGGTGAACGACACGTGGCAAAGCGATCAAGGCGGCACGCGTTCGCTGTCGGTGTCGCGTCCGACGGCGGCGCAAGGCTACGGCCCGGAATGCCGGCGCGTCAGCGCGACGGTCAGCGATCCGCAATATGGCGAGCAGCAATTGCCGCCGGAAACGTTCTGTCGTGCTCCGAACGGGGACTGGGTCCCGGCGTAAGTTAGCTTTGTGAATGCAAGAAGCCGGCGGCTCGAAAGGGCCGCTGGCTTTTTTCATGGTTGAGGCTGGGACACACGAACCGCCGGCGCCTCGCTGGCAGCACCCTTCATGCGAAATATCGGTGCCGACTGAGTGCCGCCATCGGTCATGCCGGCGAGGGCGCCGGCGGTCCGGTCTAGTTCTCTTTCATTAGTTCGGCCTTGCGCGCCTTGAGCTGCGCGCCGAGGTCTTGGAGATCGAGACCCGCCATCTTCGCTTTGGCAAATAGCCCGTCGCGTTGTTCCTCTTCCTTTACGTGGTGCTTGATCATTTCCGAGAGCACGGTGACGCGCGCGTCCCAGTGATCGTCGCCGGGCGCGCCGGCTTCGATGTCAGCGATAAGCTTTTTCGCAGCGTCGTGTTCGATATCCGCCTCATCCATCAGGTCTTCGGAAATGCCGGCGTTGCGGCAAGCGGGATAGAAAATCTCTTCTTCGATCTGCGTGTGCACGCGCAGCGCCTTGCAGATGTCCGCCGCGAGCTTTCGCTTCTTCGGCGCGCTTTCAGTATTGTCG
>DASPMA010000515.1:0-3939 GCA_035627335.1 Binatia bacterium | reverse complement strand
CCGCTGATGAAGGGCGTGAGGTTCGTCGAACGCTGGCGCACTTCGTAAGTCGCCGCGTCGAAGTCCACTGCCGCCCAACGCTCGGCCCGATCGGGAGCGAGCCCGGTGGCGACGTGTTCCCAGGCAAGACCCGTGCGCCGCGCGCCGCCGTGATCGAGCTGATGGCGCGCGGCCTCCCGCATCAGGCGCGCATGCGTCGGCAGACGACCTGCAGCCGCCATGCGGTCGGCAATGGTCGGCTCGCAGCCGTCCAGCCCGATCATCAGGACTCGCCGCCGAGTGGCTCTTGCTTCAGACATGCCGCGACACTTAAACGGCCCCCGCGGCGCGGGGCAACAGGCGGTGCGAGAGGTCAGCTTTGACGGCGATCTTCTGGATCAATCTCGACTGCCGCGGGGACAGGCGGGCCTTCATGGAGACGCAGTTCTCCAAGCTCGGCCTGGAGGCGGAACGTATCGCGGCCCTGACGCCTGATGCGCTCGATGCCGAAACGCGGGCGATGAGCCCAGCGCTCGCCGCCAGCGAAATCTGCGTCACAGCCAGCCATCGCCTCGCTTGGCGCAGGTTGCTGGAGCTCAAGCTTCCGCACGCGCTCGTTCTCGAAGACGACGCATACCTCTCCAGCGCGCTGCCGGGCTTTCTCGCTGCTGTGCCGAGCATACTCGCGGAGGTGGACCTGGTGCGCATCGAGACCGGTCGGCGCCGCGTGCGCGTTGGACCGCCGACGCACCGCCTGGATTGTGGCGTGACGCTGCACCCCGCCCACTCCGACCAATGGGGCACAGCCGGCTATCTCATCACCGGCCGCTGCGCCCGGCGCCTGTTCGCCGAACCGCGCCTATTCGCGGCGCCGCTGGATCGCGCATTGTTCGATCCCTCGCAGGCTGTCCTCGCCGCCAACGACTGGCGCCAATGCGCGCCGGGTCTTTGCATTCAGGGCGATCAGCTCGACCGATCCTCGGAAAATGCTCTTTGGCATAGCGATGTGACAACGCAGCGCCGCCAACGGCGCGTCGGAGATCAGCATCGGAAGCGCAAGACCTGGCGTCTAAAGCTGGTCCGCGAAGCAGGACGCGTGCTCCGGCAAGGTCGCCACTCACTGCGCGACATGGCCGATTACTTCAGCCGCGGCGTGCGATGGACAACGATCCGATATCTGGCCCCGGAGCGCGATTAAGGCGGATCGGAACCGCCGGCGATCCACAGATGCGCCCAATTCGGCGGTGTATGATATGCACGACGCGGAGGTCACATGCATCGACGGTCTTTGCTCCTATCCGCCACGGCGCTCGCGCTTTATGCGTGCGCCGCGCCGCAGCCGTCCACGCCCGATGCGCCGGCCGGGCCCGTCAGCGTCGATCCGAACGACTCCGATTTCGACACGGCGCTCTATCGCGCTGTCGCGTCCGAGCCGGGCAACCAGTTTGTTTCGCCCTACAGCGTATCGAGCGCCTTCGCGCTGCTTTACCCTGGCGCGGGCGGGGAGACGGGGGCGGAGATCGCGCGCGTGTTCGGGTTCGACGCATCGCCGCAAACCGAAGCGCAACAAACGCGCGCGCTCGCCAACGTGTTGCAAGGCGAAACAGGCGGCAGCGAGTTCACCGTCGCCAATGCGGCCTGGGTGGAGCGCACCATGACGCTGCGGCCCGAATACGCGAGGATGGTTCGCGACGAGATGGGCGGCGTGATCGAGCCGGTCGACTTCGTCCGTGATCCGGCCGGCGCGCTGCGCCCGATCAACGCCTGGGCCTCGCGTGAGACGCGCGGCCGCATTCCGACGATCCTCACAAATCCCGACCCGGATCGCCGGCTCGTGCTGACCAACGCGGTGTATTTCAAGGGCAAATGGCGCGATCCATTCTCGGCGAACGCCACGCGCGACGGCGACTTCTTTACCAGCGCCGAGACGCGCATTCGCGCGCCTCTGATGCGTCAACTTACAAGCGCGCGCTATTTCGAGACGCCGTCGTTTCAGGCCGCAGACTTTGACTATGACGACGGTGCGTTCGCGCTCGCTGTATTTCTTCCCCGCGAACGCACCGGCCTCGCAGCGTTCGAGCGCGATTTGAGCGGCGTCAATCTCACCGCATGGATGCAGCAGCTTGCAGCCGCCGAGCGGCCGCGTCTCGATCTCACGCTGCCCAAGGTGGAGATGCGCGCCGAGTATTCGCTCAACGAGGCGCTGCAAGCCATGGGCGTCCGCGCGGCCTTCTTGGCAAGCGCGGACTTCTCGGCGATCACCGCCGACGAAGCGCTGATAATCAGCGCGGTCGTTCAAAAGACTTTCCTTGCCATCGATGAAGAGGGCACTGAGGCTGCGGCCGTTACAGCTGTCGACATGGTGACAACGTCAGCGCCTGTCGGTCCGCCGCCACCGCCGCCGATCGAGTTCAAGGCGGACCATCCGTTCTTCATCGTGCTGCATCACAAGCCGACAGGCGCGCGCCTCTTCCTTGGGCGCGTGGCGGCGCCGGGCGCGGAATAAAAAGTGGCGAAGCCGCAGCTTCGCCACTAGTTTTTCGCATCACTTCACGGGTGGATGGATCAGCTTGCCGGGCCTTGCAGCGCAGCGAGCTGGGCGCGGTTGAGATCGTCGGTGGTGTAACGTCCATCGGCGACCGCTTCCTGCACTTGCGACGGCAGTTCGCCGCTTGCAGAGGCTTGGGTGTTGTTCGACGCGACGGCGCTTGCGTTTTGCGGTGTCACACCGGCGGCGGCGTCTGTCGCCGAGGTTGCGCTGACAGCTGCGCCCGCGCCGCTTGCGGCTGCGCTGGCTTGATCGGCGGCGGCATCAGCCGCGCCGACCGCGGTCTGGGCCGCGTCGGATGCAGCACTCGCTGCAGGTGCGGCGTTCGGTGTCGCTTCAACGCACGCTTCCGTCGTGGCGCCCGCGCCCGCAGATGCGGAACCAGCTTCAGCGCTGGCCGAGCCGCTCGCGCCCGCGCAGGCTTCCGCAGCCGGCTCGGCCGCCGCTGCTTGGGCGGCTTGCTCGGTCGTCTCGGTTGCAGCTGCTTGCGCCGCTTCGCGCGCTTCCGTGGCAGCTTCCGCCGCGGGCTGGGTCACCGATTGCGTATTCACCGCGCCTTGCGTCTGGTTCTGCACGGTTCCGCCGACGCTCACTTGCGCCAAAGCCGGCGCGGCGACAGCAAGCGCGATAGTCGCCACTGTGGCGACAAGAACTTTTCTCATTGAAAACTCCCACTCGAGAATGCCGGCGAAGGGGGCAGGCGCCGGCGCGACGCGGTAAACGCGCGAAGCGCGAGAGAGTGCGGAGGTTCCGCCGTTAAATCACAGCAACAATGGAACGCGCGGCCTCACGCGCGTCTGCGACGGCCACGATTCCAAACCACGCCGGGAAAACCCTTCAATGGCGCGAGTGGTTCGCCGAGGTACGTCCAGTCTTGCAGTTGATCAATCGCGATGTGATAGCGCGGCTCTCGGCCCGTACCGCTCGTGAACAATGCGCGCGGGATGTTGACGTTGTTCGGGGAAGATGCGCGCTCATAGAGTACAGGCGTGCCGCAGCGCGTGCAGAAACTGCGCGTGTGTCCCTGGGCGTCCGTGTAGCGCGTCAGGCAATCTTCCCCGCGCATGAAACGAAAGCGGCTGCGCCATGAGCCGACGTACGTGGCGTACGCGGCGCCATGCGCGCGCCGCGTGTCGGCTGAATGGTCGTGCCAAGCCCATTGCGCCGGCACGGCGATCTCTATCGCGACATCGCCGCACTGGCAGTGCGCCTCGGCCCGCGTTGGCCCCGGAGCGCGGAGCTTCTCCACACCCGCGGCGGGCTTCTTTGAAGCTTGCATCTCCATCCTCCGCGCGCACCATAGCGGCGAGGGACCGGCAACTGGGAGGCACTTTCATGCGATTGTTCATCGGCGCGCTATTGGCCGCGCTTGCACTTGCCGCGCCGGCGCATGCTGCCTGCGATCTGACCCC
>DASPMA010000514.1:0-5133 GCA_035627335.1 Binatia bacterium | reverse complement strand
CGGAGAGGCCATGTCCGCGCACGGTCACCGCGAAGACGCGCCACGAAGCGGGCAGGAGCGGCCGCACCAGATCGTATGAACGGTAGGTGTCAGAGAGGCCGTGGAGCATCACGACCGCCAAGCCGTCGCGCGGACCCTGTTCGACATAGGCCAGGCGCACGCCCGTCGAGAGATCGGCGAATTTGCAGTCGGTGTTCATCGTTTCATTCCTTCAAAGAGTTGAACCGGCGGCCGGTTGCTGGGGGCTGGGGAGGCCGGCCGCCGGTTCGCTCAGCTGCGCGCGCCTAAGCGAAAACCAGCGGCGCGCTCAGCTCGCGGGCCCTGCGCGCAAGGCGTCCGGCCCAGGGGCTATGGGGCTTGTGCGCAAGGCGCTCGGCGCTCAGCGCCTCCGCCGCTTGCGCCATGCCGCCGCGCAGTGCGGCGTGCAATGCCGTCAACGTGAGGATGTCGCGCTGCGCATGGCTGCCGCCGAAACGCTGCGCGATGCCGCGCGTGGCGAGGATCTTGTCGACGCACTCGGCGTAGCGTCCGGCCTCGAACGCGGCGAACGCCTCGGCCAGCGGCAGCCCGATAGCGCGTGTCATGTAAGCGTTGTCGCCGCCATCCGCCGCCGTACGGCGCATCGCCTTCAACGTGCGCTCGACGTCGGCCGTGCGGCCCGCGCCAAGGAACGCCATCATCGCGTGCAAATCGTTGAACGCGTAGATGCCGTCTTCGGCGCAACGCGCCATGACGTTGGCGAGCTTCGCAAAGCGATCCCCCGTATCGACGCCTTCCAGATGCAGGCGCCACAACAGGGCCGACGCATCGATCCATTCGAGCATGATCTGCGCGTTCGGATCGGGCCGGACCTTTTCGTCGTAGAACCTCAGCACCTGCGCTGTGTCGCCGCGATCGAGATAAAGCAGCGCGAGGTGCCACCAGAGGTGATAGGCAAAGCCGCTCTCCGGCGCCCAGTGCTTCGCGTTGTCCGCAAGCCAGGGCATGCCGGCTTCGAGATCGCCCCGCATTTCGTTGACGTGCGCGACCGCATGCACCGACCAGCCGTCACGCGGATCGGCTTCCACGGCTTGCTTGCCGTAGATGTCGGCGCGGGCATAATCGCCGCATTCTTCCAGGCCGAACGCGGCCATGCCCTGGATGTAGCTGTAGCCGTCCTCGCCTGACTTGAATGCGCGCAACGCCTGCAGCGGCCAATCGCGCAACTCGCTCTGCATGCCGAGAAAAAAGCAGCCCACATGCGCGTACTGCACCGCCGCGACGTCGCGCGGGTTCTCCTGCGCGATGCGGCCATAGCGCGCCGTGCCTTGATGGTAGCGCCCCTCGGCCCAATCGCGCGCAGCTTCAAGGTGCGCGCGCTCGCGGTCGTTGAGATTGGCGGCCGCGCCGGCGCGCAGGCTCTTTTCGGTCTCGTCTGCGTAGGCCTTGTCGGTCGCGGTGACCAGCAGCCCCGCGCGCAGCGCCCAAGCGCCGCCGAAATCGGGATCTTCGGCCAGAGCGGCGTCGATCGCAGCGACCGGATCGCCGCGATAAACGCGGATGAGGTCGAGCGCTTCGTCGTATTTGGCCATGGCCGCGCGGGAATTGGTTGAGGCGGCGTTGCCGTAGCGGTCCTTCAACATGGGAGGTCTCCTGCCGCCCCTGGCGGCTAAATTCTGCTGTTGCGCGAAATCACACGGTGACGAGGCTGTGAACGAACGAAAACACGCCGCTCCAAAACATCATCAGCGAAGCCAAGACTGCGAGACGGCCTGACATTGTCCTCTAATCCTTCAGCATCACCCGCTTGCCCGGGCTGGGCGAAGAAGTACGCCAGGGCATGATCAGCCGATAGAAGACCGATGGCGCCGCAGCCGCGCTTTCCTAATTTTTCCAACAAAGTTAGGATGTTACACACGTCACAGGCGCCGCGGCGCCGCATTGCGCTATTCACGAACCTGTCAGAACCGCACTCGCGGTGCAGTACTCGTGGTATGGAATTGAGATGGCGGTGAAAGTTCTCAGCAAAGGCGAGGCGACGCGCGAGCGCATTTGCGCCGCCGCCGAACGCATCGTGCTGGAAAAAGGCTTCGCCGCGACCTCGCTCGAAGAAATCATGGACGCCGCGAAGGTCACGAAGAGCGGCTTCTTCTATCACTTCAAGGACAAGCACGATCTCGCGAAGGCGCTGCTGCAGCGTTACGTCGATCATGATACGCGGATCATGGACGAATTGTTCGAGCGCGCCGATGCACTGATCGACGACCCGCTGCATTCGTACTTGGCGTTCCTCAAGATGTTCGCTGAAGTGATGGACGACCTGCCGGATCGCCATCCAGGCTGCATGATCGCATCCTATTGCTACCAGGATCAGATCTATCACCGCGAAATCCGGCAAATGAGCGCCGAAGGCGTGCTGACGTGGCGCAAGCGCTTCCGCGAACGTCTCGACGCTATCGCCAAACGTTATCCCCCGCGTGCGGCGATCAATCTCGACGCGCTCGCGGACATGAACATCACCATCGTCGAAGGCGGCATTATCCTGGATAAGGGGCGTGCCGAAAAAGGCGCCTTGCCCCGTCAAGTACTGATGCTGCGCGATCTGATAAAAACCCTGTTCGCACCGGCATGACCGATACCGACCTCAAACCACGCCGTGGCGAGCAAACGCGCAAGGAACTCATGGACCTCGCCGAGATCGCCATCCTGGAAAAAGGATACGCGGCGACCTCGATAGACGAACTCATCGCCCAGGCCGGCATCACCAAGAGCGGCTTCTTCTATCATTTCGGAGATAAGCTCGAATTAGCCAAGGAATTGCTCCGCCGCGACAACGCCACGATCGAAGCTGGCTTGCAGCAGATGTTCGAAGCTGCCGAGGCCGCGCATCCAGATCCGTTGGATGCCTTGCTCGAAACCATGACGCAATATGCGCAGGCGGCGTCTGCCTCGCCCACTTCGCGTCCCGGCTGCCTTGCGGCCGCGTTTTCCTACCAGCACGCCTTGTTCGATGAAGAGATGCAACAGCTCGTGCTCTATGGCCTCGACTTCAAGCGCCGCATGATCCGCGAACGGTTGGAAAGAGCAGCCGCGAAATATCCCCCGCGCGAGCGCGTTGATCTCGATGCGCTGGCGGACATGGCCATTGCCATCGTCCAAGGCGCGATGATCATGGACCGCGTGCGCGATCCTCCGCCCGTGATGCAGGCGCAGATGGACCTCTACCGCACGTATCTGCGGGCCATTTTCGCCCCGCGCGCGGCCTAGCGCCGCCGGTTTTCCTCCGAGATTCAGCGGCCCGGCGGGGTGGCTTCGTTCCCGTTCTGTATTACATGTGGGGGCGTGAGCGAATCCCCCTCCCTGTTCGGCGATGAGCCCGGCGGCGGCTATGTCGTGCTGGCGCGCAAATACCGCCCGCGCACCTTCGCCGACCTGATCGGTCAGGAAGCGATGGTGCGCACCATCGCCAATTCCTTCGCGCTGAACCGCATCCCGCACGCCTACATGCTGACGGGCGTGCGCGGCGTGGGCAAAACCACGACGGCGCGCCTGTTGGCGCGCGCGCTCAATTACGCGTGCGGCGATGTGAAAGGCCCGCAAGTCGAACTCGACCCGATGGGCGAGAATTGCAAGGCCATCATGGAGAGCAATCATCCCGACGTGTTCGAGATGGACGCCGCCTCCCGCACCGGCATCGGCGACATCCGCGAGATTCTGGACAGCGTCCGCTACGCGCCGGTGATGGCGCGCTACAAAGTCTACATCATCGACGAAGTGCACATGCTCTCGACGCAGGCCTTCAACGGCCTGCTGAAGACGCTGGAAGAACCCCCGCCCCACGTGAAGTTCATCTTCGCCACGACGGAAATCCGCAAAGTCCCCGTCACAGTGCTTTCGCGCTGCCAACGCTTCGACCTGAAACGCATCGACAGCGAACGGCTGGCCGAACACCTCGGCTCGATCTGCGCAAAGGAAGGGGTGAAGGTCGATCAGGATGGGATCGCGCTGATCGCCCGCGCCGCGGAAGGCTCGGCGCGGGATGGCTTGTCGCTGCTGGACCAGGCGCTCGTGCAGAAGCCCGGCGCCACTGTCACCGCCGCCGACGTGCGCGAAATGCTCGGCCTCGCTGACCGCGGCCGCGTGCTCGACCTCTTCGAGGCCGTCTCCCGCGCCGACGCCAAGACCGCCATCCGCGAAGCGCGCAGCCAGTACGACAGCGGCGCGGACCCGACGCTCATCCTCCGCGATCTCCTGGACATCGGCCACGAAGCCGCGCGGGCCCAAGCGCTGGGCGCCGACGCCCGCATCCTCGGCGGCGCTGATTGGGTCGCGCGCGTGCGCGGCCTCGCCGAGAAGCTGAGCCCTGCCCAGCTCTCGCGCATCTGGCAGATGCTGCTGAAGGCCTTCGAAGAGGCCGGCAAAGCGCCCGATCCGATCGCCGCCGTCGAAATGGCGATGGTCCGCCTCTGCGCCGCACAAAGCTTGCCGCCGCCGGAAGACGCGGCGCGGCTGCTCAGAGACGGAGCGCCGTCTTCTTGGACCGCCGGCGCCTCGCCGGCGGGAGCGCCATCGCAAGACAAAGGCGCGACCGTGAACGTCGCGGCCTCGACAAGCACCGCCGGCGAGGCGCCGGCGGTCCAAGACGGGCCGTTCAAATCGTTCCAAGACGTCGTCGCCAAGGTCGCAGAGGAGCGCGACATCGAGCTTGAGCTCGCGCTCGAGCGAATGAAGGTCACGCACTTCTCGTCGCACGGCGACATCGAGTACGTCGCCACACCCGACCAGCCGCGCGATCTGGTGCGGCGGCTTAAGTCCTTCCTGGAAGAACACACGCCGTTCGAGTGGCGTATCCGCTCGACGGAAGAACGCACCGCGCCCGTCGAGAGCCTCGCCGAACGCCGCAAGCGCGAGGAAGCGAAGGCGCTGGAAGAACTGAAGCGCCAACCGTTCGTCGCCGAAGCGCTGAAAGCGTTTCCCGGAGCGGAGATCGTGCAAGTGAAGCACCCGGCGGACGACAACGCACCGCCTGCCGACGTCGCGCCGTTCCCGAAAAGAGATGCGCCCGCGTCCTCCCCGGCGCGCAAGAAGGAAGCCGACCGATGAAAGACATCTCGCAGATCATGCGCCAGGCGCAGCAGATGCAGGCCAAGATCA
>DASPMA010000513.1:0-2343 GCA_035627335.1 Binatia bacterium | reverse complement strand
CCAGGCGATGGTGGCGGTCTCGGACGCGGATCTTGGCGAAATCCGCGGCGCGGGGGTACCCTCCAGCGCTCTGAACTTCAATGGATTGGCGGCCGATGAGCCGATTTCGCTGAACCGGGGCGCGCCGATCCGCACCTTGATGCAAGCGGACGCTGGCGGCGGATCGACGCAGCCGGTTTCAACCGCCGCGGCGCCAAACAGTCCGGTCGGCGAAGCGCCCCCGGAGCAGCCTCCGGCCACAGCCGCGGTGGAAGCGCTGCCGGAAGGGCAGAACGCCCTGCTTGGCCGCGGCCGTCTGGTTATCGAACCGGCGATTGAATACTCGCGCGCTTCCAACAACCGCCTTGTTTTCCGCGGCGCGGTGATCGCCGAGGGCATTCAGATCGGCTTGCTGGAAGCGAACGACACGGCGCGTGACACGCTCGTCGCCTCGATGGCTGTGCGCTACGCCGTCACGGATCGCCTCGAAGTCGAAGCGCGGCTGCCGTACATTTATCGTAACGACCGCATCACGACGCTGTCGCAGAACTCGACGTCGACCACGCGCACGTTCGAACTCAATGGCGGCGATTTGGGCGACCTGGAAGTTTCCGCGCGCTATCAGTTGAATGAAGGCCGCAACGGTTCGCCGCTGTGGGTCGCCAGTGCGCGCGTGAAGTCGGACACGGGCCGCGGCCCGTTCGACCTGGCGCGCGATGCGCAGGGCGTCGCCACCGAGCTCGCAACAGGCTCGGGCTTCTGGGGCGTGCAGGGCGGCATTTCCGTGCTCTACCCGTCCGATCCGGTCGTGCTGTTCGCGAACGCCAGCTACCTCTACAATATCGAACGCGATGTTAATCGCACCTTCGGTTCGGTGACGATCGGCAATGTCGATCCGGGCGACTCCATCTCGGGCGGCTTCGGCATGGGCTTCGCGCTCAACCCGCGCTTCTCCTACTCGCTCGCATATTCGCACTCGTATGTGATGGAGACCGAGACCGAGCTGAACAACACCACGCAAAGCTCGAGCGCGCTGCAGGTGGGCACCCTGCAATTCGGCATGAGCTTCCGCGCGACTGAGCGCACCACAGTCTCCACCAGCGTCGATGTCGGCGTCACACGGGATGCGCCAGATGTCAGGGTGTCTTTCCGAAGCCCGTTCCGCTGGTAAGCGGGACGCAACACCAAAAGCCCGGCGCCAGCGCCGGGCTTTTTCTTTGCCCTCATTGCTGATACGCGGGCGCCCTCCCGGAGGGATGGCCGAGTGGTTTAAGGCACCGGTCTTGAAAACCGGCGTGGGTGCAAGCCCACCGTGGGTTCGAATCCCACTCCCTCCGCCACCGTGCGCCTTCGAGCTTCGGGCAGCAGGCCACTCGAAGCGAAGGGGGGTAGGGTGATCTCCCGAAGCCGCGCCATTCAGAGTAACTCGGCCGCTAGCAGAGCCGTCGCGTACATCCCTAACCCGAAAACCGTGTGCGATAGGACCGCTCTGAAGCGCGCGACATTTGGCTTTGGCGCCTTGGATGCTGCGACGCCCAGTCCCATACCTGGCTGCATGATGAAGAAAGGCGCGACGATAGTCACCCAACCGAAAATCAGCGCCGGCCAAATGGTTGGCGCGTGCGCCCACTCAAGCCCCGTGATTGCGAGCAGGGCCGCCGCGTAGAGGATGCCAATGGCATAATGCGCCATCCATCCGATTGCGTGCTCGCCGGCGATGGGCGGGGCGTTGCCGATGCTGTCGTGCACAAAGCGGCCTTGCGGCATATGGCCGATCCATCGGCCGACCAGGCCCCAATTTGTCATGCCCACGCCGAACAGGCGCAGCGTCAGAGACCAGATATCCAAGACAATCGTCGCGCCGGCGCCGATGAAAATTGAACGCGTGATGAGTTCGGTGATTTGGTCCATTCCGAGCGCTAGGGTCCCTCGCTGCGCCGCCGCTTACGATCCCATACGATTAGGCCCGCCAGGAACATGGCCAAGACGATTTGCGCGCCTGTCATACTTACCGCGGCGACCGTCGCGATCATTAGCGTCAGCAGCATTACGCCGCACAAAATCGAGAACAGCTTGCCCATGCGTGCTCCTTCGCTCGGGCCGAAGGTTAGCGCGCAATTATTGATGAACCTGAAAAAAGGATAAAAGCTTACTCAGCATCAATGCCGCCTCTGTATGACTGGCGCCTCAAATCATGTGGGGTCGTCTCTTGCTGCTTCGCACCGCGCCGCGCGCGCTTTTCATTTCGTGCCTCGGCCTTCTCGCAGCGGGAACGGCGCACGCGGAGCGCGCGCCGATCGTCTATGCTGGGCAGGGCGGCGCCGCCCCGGCGTCCATGCAAACGGCGGATGCGCGCGACCGTCT
>DASPMA010000512.1:0-5358 GCA_035627335.1 Binatia bacterium | reverse complement strand
GCTACGCAGAGGACGTGTTCGCGCGCATCGTTGAAGATTTCTCGGCAGTCGCGCAAGCGCTGGAGATCAAGCACTTCGCGGCGCTGCCTGTCTCCGGCGTCAGCGGCGACAACATCGCCGCGCGCGGCGCGGCAACGCCCTGGTACGCCGGACCTACATTGATCGACCTGTTGGAATCCGCCGAGGCCGCCGGCGCACTCGCGAACCAGCCGTTCCGCATGGCGGTGCAAAGCGTTGTGCGTCCCAACCAAGATTTTCGCGGCTTCGCAGGCCGCATCTCGGCCGGCGCGGTCGCGCCCGGCGACGCGGTGCGGGTGCTTCCTTCCGGCCGCAGCGCGAAGGTCGCCCGCATCGTCACCGCCGACGGAGATTTAGATCGCGCCGGCGCGGGCCAATCGGTGACGCTCACGCTGAATCAGGAGATCGATTGCTCGCGCGGCGACGTTATTGCCGCCGGCGACAGCCCTTGCGAAATCGCCGACCAGTTTCAGGCCACACTCGTCTGGATGAGCGATGCGCCGCTCTTTCCCGGCCGTCGCTACACTCTGAAACTCGGCGCGTCCTCCGCCAACGCCACCGTCACCGAACTGAAGCACAGCTTCGACATCGACACCATGCAGCAGCTTCAGACCAAGCAGCTTGCCGCGAACGAAATCGGCGTCGGCAATGTCAGCCTGGATCGGCCGCTTGCATTCGACCCTTTCACACAGAGCCGCGAGACGGGCGGCTTCATCCTGATTGACGAGGAAACCAACGAAACCGCAGGCGCGGGCCTGATCCATTTCGCACTGCGGCGCGGCCAGAACGTGCACTGGCAGGCTTTGGAGATCGACCGTAAAGCGCACGCGAGCATTAAGCGCCAGCGCCCCGCCATCCTGTGGTTCACGGGGCTCTCCGGCGCCGGCAAGTCCACGATCGCCAACATCGTCGAGAAAAAGCTCTACGCGCTCGGCCGGCACACGGTGCTGCTGGACGGCGACAATCTCCGTCACGGCCTCAACCGCGACCTCGGCTTCACGCAGGCCGACCGCGTCGAGAACATCCGCCGCGTCGCCGAAGTCTCCAAACTGATGGCCGACGCCGGCCTCATCGTATTGACGGCCTTCATTTCACCCTTCCGCCACGAGCGCGAGATGGCGCGCAGCCTGGCGCAGCAAGGCGAGTTCTTCGAAATCTTCGTCGATGTCCCGATCGCCGTCGCGGAAAAGCGCGACGCCAAGGGCCTCTACAAAAAAGCGCGCGCCGGCCAGCTCAAGAACTTCACCGGGGTGGATTCGCCGTATGAACCGCCTGAGACGCCGGAAATCCGCATCGACGCCGCCGCGATGAGTCCGGAGGACGCCGCAGACCTCATCGTCGCGCGCATCATGAGCGCGACCTCGCCGTGACCGCTTGCTTTGCGTCCTTCGTGCTTTCTTTGTGTCTTCGTGCTTAAACACAAAGGCGCAAGGCACGCACGAAGATCACAAAGAAAGACGCCTCGGTGACGGTCCGCATCCTCCCCGCGATCATGTCCGGCGGCGCCGGAACGCGCCTTTGGCCGCTCTCGACCGAAGCGCACCCAAAGCAATTCCACGCCCTCGCGGGGCCGGACTCGCTCTTCACCCGCACCGTACGCCGCGTCAGCGGCAGTGTTGGGGGGCTTTCCTTCGCCGGACCGATCGTGCTTTGCAACGCGCGCCATGCAACGCTGGTGCGCCAACATCTGGATGGCGTCGCGCCAACCGCGCTCGTGTTCGAGCCCGCGCCCCGCAACACCGCCGCCGTTGGCGCCATAGCAGCCGCGATCGGCGCGGAAGCGGATGACGGCGCGCTCGTCCTCCTCCTGCCCTCTGATCACCTAATCTCCGACGTCGCAGGCTTCCACGCCGCCATTGCACGCGCGGCGCCTTTTGCACGCGAACGCATCGTCACGTTTGGCATTACGCCAGATCGGCCCGCCACGGGCTACGGCTACATCAAACGCGGCGCCCAACTCAGCGAAGGCGTGTTCGCCGTCGAGTCGTTCCGCGAGAAGCCGGATCGCGAAACGGCGCAGCATTATCTCAATGCCGGCGGCTACTCGTGGAATGCCGGTATTTTTCTTTTCCAGCCGCAAACACTGCTTGCTGAGTTCGCCGCGAGCGCAAACATCCGCGACACTGCGCTTGAAGCGCTCGATCTCGCCGATCGCAGCGGCGACGAGGTCCGGCTCGACCCAGAGGTGTTCGCTCAAGTGCCCTCCCAAGCGCTGGACATCGCCGTGATGGAAAAAACCGTGCACGCCGCCGTTGCGCCCTGCTCCATCGGTTGGGCGGACATCGGCTCTTGGGATGAGGTATGGCGTCTCACGCCGCGCAACACGGATGGTTATGCAGTCCTCGGTCCGGCGGCGGCGGCGGACGTGGGCAAAATGCGCGCGAGTGGAATGACGGCGGCTGTGATCGAAGGCGAGGACCTCGTCGTCATTGCCGCGCCAACCGGACTGCTCATCGCGCCGCGCGCCGTCACAAAGGACGCGGCCTCGCTACGGGAAGCTTCAAAGAAGTGCGACGAGTCTAATTGACGAGATCGAGGATGCTCCTCGCCAGCATCAGAATGTCGCTTTCATGGTCAGCCGGATCGAGGGCTTCATAACTGACGATCGCCGTATCAGGCTCCGTGCCCGCCTCGATCCGCACCATGAGCGAGCCCAGCCGCATCTGCTCCAGCTGCACGTCTTCGACATCGACCGTGTCCGCGCCGATGCGCATCGCCCGGTCAATCGTGGCGCGCGATCCGCGCATGCCGCCGAAGCGATAGAGCTCGGTGCGGTTTGGCAACTCCGCCAACGCAGTCGGATCGTTCGTAAGCACGGCGTCGCTCGCTGGCACGAACGGTCCGATTTCGGTTGGCAGATAGGGCGAGTCCGATCGCAACTCCGCCACCTCCCAATTGTTGCGGTGCGCCAGCAGGCAATATCCGTTTTGTCGATTCAGGCCCGCGCCACACCAGAGGCCGCGCCGCATCGCCGAACCCTCGAGAAACATTCTGTCGGTGTTTGTGAAGGGCTGGAAGTAGAGCGGCGTTCCCGCGAGAAGCAGTAAGGTGTGCCCTCCGAGTGCGCCGCGACGCGTCACGTCGCTTGCGAGCCGCCTTGCCCGCTCATAGGGCATCGCCCGCGTTGCGAACTCTTCGCCGCTGCGAACGACGCCCTCGCGCACTGTTATGTTGCTGTTGTCAAAGTTGGTCAGCGCATCGCGCAACAGCTGCGCCACTTCACCCTCGGTGGTCGAAGACGTGAGTGGGCCAACGGTGAGCGGAACGCCCTCGGGACCCGCGACCGTATACCTCATCACGCGCTGCTGCGCGTGCACATTTCCCGCTGCAAGCGCCGCGCAGAGAGCGAGCACAACGGATCGCCAAGCCATCGGAATTCTCCCCCTTCATGCGGCGTAGCCAATTGCCGTCGCAACAACAACAACATGCACTTGCAGCAGCGTCAAATTAGAGAGCGTCCGCGCCCTCGAATTCAAGCTTGATGTGCTTGGCGACTTCCGTCGGCTCGTATGGCTTGACGATGAAGTTCTGCAGCCGCCGCGCTTCGCTCACGCCCTTTTCGTGCCCTGAGGCGATGTAGACCCGCAGATGAGGCAGCTGATCCTGCAGCACGCCGGCCAGCGCGACGCCGTCCATGTCGCCGGGCATGCGGATGTCCGTGAAGAGCACGTCCGGACGCATTCCGCCTTTCACCGCACTGATCGCTTCCTTGGAATAAGCGGCCTCGATCACGGCGAAGCCCTCATCGCGAAGCGCGTCCGCCATGGCCATGCGGATCAGCGCTTCGTCTTCCACGAGGAGAACGATCGGAGCTTCCAACGCCTGATAAGTAATCGTCCCGGCGTCCGACATGCGAGCCTCTCCGCCACTAAAGCAGCGACGCCGCGGCGCGGTTCCGGCTCAGAGCAGATCCTTCGCTGTTTCGACGATGGCTTCCGCCGTAATCCCGAAATGGGAGTACACATCCTTCGCCGGCGCGGAGGCGCCGAACGTCGACATGCCGATGAAGGCATCGAGCCCAAACGCTTCGAACCAACCCTGCCCGACTGCCGCCTCGACGCCGATCTTCAACTCCTCGTCGTCGCCGCAGACAGCGTCCTGGTAATCGTCGCTCTGCTGTTCGAACAATTCGAAGCAAGGCGCCGACACGACCCGAGTCGGAATGCCCTCCCCCTGCAGCGTCTCACGCGCCTTCACCGCCAGCGCCACTTCCGTGCCGGTCGCGAAGATCGCCACGCGCGAAGCGCCGCCTTCAGCCGGAAGGAGTTCATAGGCGCCGCGCGCCGAAAGGTTTTCGCTCGCATCGTCGCGCAGGGCCGGCGTCACCTGGCGCGAGAGCGCCAGCGCACTCGGCCCGTCGTCGCGTAGCAGCGCTGCTTGCCAGCATTCCGCCGCTTCAACCGCGTCAGCCGGGCGGAACACGTAGAGATTCGGAATCGCGCGCAGCGCCGCCAGGTGTTCGATCGGCTGGTGCGTCGGCCCGTCCTCGCCGAGGCCGATGGAATCGTGCGTCAGCACATGGATGACGCGCACTTGGCTCAGGGCCGCCAGGCGAATGGCGGGCCGGGAATAATCGGAGAAGACGAGGAATGTGCCGCCGAACGGAATGACGCCGCCATGCAGCGCCATGCCGTTCATCGCCGACGCCATGCCATGCTCGCGGATCCCATAACGAATGTAGCGCCCAAGCCGGTTCTCCGGCGTGAAATCCTCAACCCCTTTCGCCTGCGTGTTGTTCGAGCCGGTGAGGTCAGCCGAGCCGCCCCAAAGTTCGGGGCAACCTTCGTACATCGCGTCGATCGCCTTGCCCGACGACGCCCGCGTCGCCAATGCAGGCTTTTCCTGCGCCATCTGCGCGGCGTGCAGCCCAAGCAACGCCACAGCGCGTTCAACATTGCCGCCGCCCATTGCCGCGGCGAATTCATCGCGCTTTTGCGAGCGCTTCAACCGCGCGGCCCATTCCTCGCGGGCGCCCGCGCCGCGCGCGCCAATCTTACGCCACGCCTTCAGAATGTTGTCCGGAATCTCGAACGGCCCGTACCGCCAACCCAGCTTGGCTTTCGCAGCCGCCAATTCTTCCGCGCCCAGAGCTTCGCCGTGCGCTTTTGCTGTGCCCGCTTTCTTCGGCGCGCCGTAACCGATGATGGTCTTGCAATCGATGAACACCGGCCGATCGGATTTCGTCGCCGCCTCGAACGCGCGCGCCACGTCGTCCTGATCGAGTCCATCGCACGAGAGCACGTTCCAGCCGCTCGCCGCGAAGCGCGCCTTCTGGTCCGTCGCATCCGCCAGCGACACGGGCCCATCGATCGAGATCGAATTGTTGTCCCAGATCACGAT
>DASPMA010000511.1:0-5222 GCA_035627335.1 Binatia bacterium | reverse complement strand
AGCGCGTTTTGCGCGAATCGGCCGAGCGGCGCACGGCTAAGCCGGAAGGAGCTCCGGTGCTATGATGGGTGTTGGAGAGCTGACATGATTCCCTGGCGCAAGTCGTCGAAGGGCGGGGGGGAAATCAATCGCGTGCTGGTGATCCAGCTTGGCGGCCTGGGCGAGTTCATCGCCGCACTGGCCGCGGCCAGACGCATCCGCGACTTCCACGTCGGCGCGCACATCACGCTGCTGACGACGGAGGCGACGCAGGAATTCGCCAAGCAATGTCCCTACTTCGACAGCGTTGAAGCGGATGGCAAGCCGAAGGAGCCGCAAGCGATCACCAAGCTGATCGCACGCATCCGAGCCGCAAAGTACGACGTGATCTACGACCTCGAAGGGTCGAGCCGCACCGCGAACTATTTCCAAGGCTTGCGGCCGTGGCCGCCGAAATGGTCCGGCTCGGTCGCCGGCGCCGCTTATGCCTATCTCGAGCCCAAGCGCAATGAATTGCATGTGCTCGATCGCTTGGCCGGCCAGCTCGCTATCGCGGGGCTCGCCGTCGAAGGCGCGCCTCTATTGCCTGACCTCTCTTGGCTACGTGGCGTGCTGCGCGATCCGCCGCGCTTACGGCCGGACTATTTTGGCCTGCGCGGGCCGTACGTGCTGCTGCTGCCGCGCGGCGGTGAAGCGCATGCGCAAAGCGCATGGCCGCAGGAGAAGTACATTGAGCTCGCGGGCCGGATCGCCCGCCGCGGCGTCACGCCGGTTGTTCTGGGCGGGGCGGAAGAGCGCAATATCGGCGCGGCCATCGCCCAGGCGGTCCCATCGGCGAAGAACCTGGTCACGCGTCCCGACCTGTTCCAGCACATCGGCCTGGCCGAGCGGGCCTCGTTTGCGGCGGGCGAAAACGTGGAGCTCATGCACGTCGCGGCCGCGGCCGGAGCGCCCTGTCTCGTCTTTCTCTCCTCGATCGAACATCCCGAACGCGTGGCGCCGCGCGGACGGAGCGGCGTCGTAGCCCTGACGGCGGCCGTGATCGCTGATCTGCCCGTGGAGCAGGTGGACATCCAATTGCGCAATTGCGGGGTCTACGCTCAAGCCGCCAGCGCTTGATGCGGAGCGGCCGCCAAGCAATATTCAGCAAGCGAGTCTCACGCCGATAGGCGCGGGGCCCGCTGACCTATCGTCAACTGCAACAGGAGAATGCCCGATAGCCAGACGTCCGTACGCAGCGCCGCCCCCGACCAAGGACGGGCCGCGCGTGAACGAGGAGATCCGGGGCGTCCCCCGCGTACTCCTCATCGATGCAGAAGGGGAAAAGCAGGGGGAGATGCCGATCTCTGCGGCGCTCGAAGCGGCGCGCGAAGCCGGCCTCGACTTGGTCGAGGTGGCGCCCAATTCCAGTCCGCCCGTCTGCAAGATTCTCGACTACGGAAAATTCCGGTTCGAGGAGCAGAAGAAGAAGGCCGAGACGCGCAAGAAGGCCAAGCGCATCGAACTGAAGGAAATCAAGGTCCGTCCCAACATCGACGACCATGATTACGAAGTGAAGATGAAGGCCATCCACCGCTTCTTCGAGGAAGGCGACAAGGTGAAAGTCACTTTGCGCTTCCGTGGCCGCGAGATGCAGCACACCAATCTCGGCATCCAGCTTCTGGAGCGCATCAGGAGCGAACTCGACCCGATCGCCAAGGTTGAGCACGAGCCCCGCTTCGTAGGCCGCCAGGTCGTGATGGTGATGGCGCCGCGGGCTTCATAAGCTGTTCAGTTCGGTGCGTGTCAGCTGGCTCACATTGGAGGAGTGCTGTCGATGCGAGCCTTGCTGTTTGCCGTGCTGGCGCTGAGCGCGTGCACGACCCCTGTCGTTGAGGCCGGGAGCGCCAATCAAGCCCCGCTGCCCGAGCACATCCGTATGGACCTGGAGCAGCGCGAAGCGGCGCTGCGCCAGCCTGGCGTGCGCGCCGCAGGCATTGGCGAAACCATCGACTTTGGGATGGGCCTACGCATCCGCCCGATTGAGGTGATCGAGGACAGCCGCTGCCCGCAGAACGCGCGCTGCGTGTGGGCTGGGCGATTGCGTCTGCGCGTTGACATGTCGGGCAGTCCGATTGAGCTGACGCTCGATGAACCGCTCATGACGCCCTACGGCAGTGTGGAACTGGTCGCCGTCAGCCCCGGGCCGTGGACGGATTGGCCGGAAGGCGGCAAGCCCCCTTACCGCTTTGGATTTAGACACCTCTAGCAATGCGCATGCTTGTTTTCGCAGTGTTGATGCTCGGCGCCTGCGCCTCTCCGTCGCCTGCGCCCATACCAGCGCAGAGCACGCCACCCTGGCCGCGCGTGCTGTCGCCGTTAGCTCAGCAGGTGCAGGATCAGCTGGAGCAATTGGATGCCGAACTCGGCGCGCCCGGCGTTGTGTCGGCGGGTTTTGGGCAAACAGCGGACCTCGGCGGCAGGCTGACCGTGCGTCCGTTCGCGGTGATCGAAGACAGCCGCTGCCCCGGCAACACGACTTGCCTGTGGGAGGGGCGCTTGCGAATTCGCGCCGCTGTATCCGGCCGGGAAAGCGAACTCACGCTCGGCCAATCGGTTGAGACGCCCGCTGGCACGGTTGAGTTCGTCGTCGTCTCACCCGGCGCGTGGGCGGAGTGGCCACGCGAGGAGCTGGGCCCGCGTCCCGCCTATCGCTTCGGATTTCGTCGCATCGACACCTAACCGCGCGTCGTGCGGCGTCGTTTTGTCATGATGGTCATGTTGATCGCCAGAAGGATGAGGGCGAGGCCGAAGCCGATCGCGTTGACCATCGGCACGCGCGCTTGGTTCGCAGCCGCCATTTCCTGCACTTGGCGGCCGACGTCCTGATCGCGCGCAGCGCGCGCCGCTTCCTTGGTCTGCTCGCCGACGAAGCCGAAATCGAGCCCGGCCGGCAAGCCGAACTGGGCGACCGAGAGGCCGGCCACCGGCGGCAGGCGGTCGGGCGCGTAGGCGAGGTGGGTGCCGAAGGCGAGCGCGAAGGTCGCCAGGATCGCCAGCAGCCAGCGCGAGCCGGCTATGGCGCTGATTGAGGACGTGACCTTGGTCCGCTCCTCTTTGATGATCTGCTTGGCCTCAGCCAGGTTCTTCGGCTGTCGCACCATGGCGCGTCTCCCCACGGGCAGAGCTTAGCCCTGAAACCGGGCCAGGGGCCAGCTTGCCCGCGCCCCAAGCCTCTGCTACACGCCCCGCCTTCCTGGGTGGCCCGGCTAAAGGCATGCCGTGGCGACCCTTTCGCGCGGGGATTTCGGTCCCAACGCCCTGATCCATGAGGATGAAATGCCGAAGATGAAGACCAAGAGCGGCGTGAAAAAGCGCTTCAAGCTCACGGCTTCAGGCAAGGTGAAGGCCGGCCCCGCCGGCAAGCGCCACCGCCTGATTAGCCACAACGCCAAGTACATCCGTCAGAACCGCGGCACGGACGTGCTCGCCAAGCCGGACGCCGACCGCGTCAAGGCCTGGGCGCCGTACGGGCTGAAGTGATTCAACCAGATTTGATGGAGTACCGACATGGCACGCGTTAAGGGCGGCGTCACAGCTCACGCCCGCCACAAGAAAGTTCTGAAGAAGGCGAAAGGCTATTACGGCCGGCGCAAGAACACCTTCCGCGCCGCGAACGCCGCGGTCGAGAAGGCTGGCCTCTACGCCTATCGCGACCGCAAGAATAAGAAGCGCACGTTCCGCGCGCTTTGGATCCAGCGCATCAACGCCGCGGTTCGGGAAGAGGGGCTGACCTATTCCCGATTTATCAGCGGGCTCGCCAAGGCGGGCATCGAGCTGGACCGCAAGGTCATGGCCGACATCGCCATGAACGAGCCGGCGGCTTTCAAGGGTCTTGTCGCGCAAGCCCAAGCCGCGCTGAAGTAATCCCTCTTCCCCCGCTTGCGGGGGAAGTCCCGAGCGAAGCGAGGGGAAGGGGGTAAGTCCCTCACAAGACGAGGCGCACCGCCCCCCCCCACAGTCACGCTTCGCGTGACAGCTCCCCCGCGGGCGGAGGAGCAGTTAAGGCGGCTCGCATGACGACTGATCTTGAATCTCTCGAACGCGATCTACTCGCGCGCGTCGACGCGGCGAACGACGAAGCGTCACTCGAGGCGCTGCGCGTGGAAGCGCTCGGCAAGCAGGGCTCGATCTCGGCCTTGATGCGCAGCCTGGGTTCGATGAATCCGGACGAGCGTCGCAGCTATGGCGCGGCGCTGAACGTGCTGAAGGATCGCGTCAGCGAAGCGATCCTCACCAAGAAGGCCGCGATGGCGGAAGCGGCGCTTGATCGCCAGCTGCAAAGCGAAGCGGTGGACGTGACGCTGCCGCCGGTGAAGCCGCGGCTGGGGACGATCCATCCGGTCAGCCAAGTGATGGAGGAGCTGGCTTACATTTTCGGCGAGATGGGCTTCACGGTCGAGGAAGGCCCGGACATCGAGACCGACTTCAACAACTTCACCGCGCTCAACTTCCCGCCCAACCATCCGGCACGCGACACGCAGGACACGTTCTTCCTCAACGCGCGCGACGAGAAGGGAGAGCGCAAGGTGCTGCGCACGCACACGAGCCCCGTGCAGATCCGCACCATGTTGAAGCAGAAGCCACCCATTCGCATGATCTGCATGGGCCGCACCTACCGGCGCGACTGGGACGCGACGCACACGCCGATGTTCCACCAGGTCGAAGGCTTGGTGATCGACGAGAAGAGCAGCATGGCCGACTTGAAGGGCGTGCTGATGGCGTTCTGCAAGGCGTATTTCGAAGTCGACACTATCGAGCTGCGCTTCCGCCCACACTTCTTCCCGTTCACGGAGCCGAGCGCGGAGATGGACGTGCGCTGCGATCGAAGCGGCCCGCAAGTGAAGATCGGCCAGGGCGACGATTGGCTCGAACTCGGCGGCTGCGGCATGGTGCATCCGAACGTGCTCAAGAATTGCGGCATCGATCCCGAGAAGTACCAAGGCTACGCCTGGGGCTTCGGCATCGACCGCATGGCGATGCTGAAATACGGCATGCCGGACCTGCGCCCGTTCTTCGATCCGGACACGCGCTGGCTGAAGCACTACGGGTTCAGCCCGTATCTGCTGCCGGGCCTTGCTCAGGGCGTCGGTTGATGTCTCGGACGCTGCAACATTCTCGTCATTCCGGGGCATCGCGCAGCGATGAACCCGGAACCCAGGGGCAAACGCACGGTGCTTTGTCGGCCCCTGGGTTCCGGATCG
>DASPMA010000510.1:0-4988 GCA_035627335.1 Binatia bacterium | reverse complement strand
CATCGTGACCTCGGCGCCCATCGGCGCTTCGCCGCTCGGGGCGTTGACGAGATCGAACCACAACAAGATGCGCGGCCCGCTCGTGGCGTAGACCTCGCGCCGTTCGAGGGCCGCGTAAATCTCTTCACGCGTGCGGCCGCGGCTGTGCACGGCGGCCAGCGAACCGGTCGTGAAGAAGCTGGCTTGCCGCTCGGCCTCCGTGAGCTGGAAGCCGGCGCGCTGCAGCAATTCATCTTGCGTGATATCGTTCGGGCTATCGGACGGCGGCTCCTCGGGCCCGAGAATACGGGTCCGCCATTCGTCGCTATTGGCGCCGGCGGCTTCCGTTTGGCGCAAGCGGTCGATGGGTTTGTAGCCTGTTCCGGGACGCGCGCGGTGATTGTCGGAGGAGCCGACGAAGCCCCAACGGAAGCGGCGCCACTGATCGGGATCGTCGAAATTTGTGATCGCGAGCCCGTACTGCACGCTGGTGCGCGGGCGATGGGCGAACGGCGGCACAAAGCAATCGCGGCACTGGCCGGACTCCAACCAATCCTCCGGCGTTTCGCCGTCGATGAGCAGGTGGTAGGCGACGCCAAGGTTCGCGGCGCGCCGTCGAGTTTCGGCGGCGCGCGCTTCGCAAGTCTCCGGGTTGTGGCCGCCCGCTATGCAGCGCGCACGGATGATCTCGCCGGCGCGCCAGCAGGCGGGCTCGTAATTGAAACTGGGCGCGGGGCATTCGCCGGTTTGTCCGTCACTGGACAACTCGATCTCGCGCCAGGGACGGAATTCCTCTGAATTGCCGTGGCCTGACATGATCTCGATCAGGGATTGCCGGTCAGGACGTTGCGCGGCTTCGAGCTGCTTGTCGAACGTTGTGCCGGGCGGAGTGTAGAAGCCCCAGGAGGTGCCGTGCGGAATGAGCAGGTAATCGACGTCTTGTGAATCCAGCCGCTCCACAAGATCGGCGGGCGTCACGGCGGACTCATAGCAATTGGCAGGAAGCTCGTTCGACGGCGTGTCCGGATTGCAGTCCGGCACGTCGCGCGTTTCGCGCAGATAATGTTGCAAGTCGAAATAGTCCTGCCGGTTGCGCCAATCCAGGAAGGGTATCCAGCGGTTCAGAGCTACCGGCGAGCCGCGCAGGGCTTGGGTTGCAACGCCCGCCGCGGCGATGGCGCGTTGGGAGATGTCTTCGTCCTGCAGGCCGGGGAAGATGACGTTCTTATGCCCATAATGGTCGGTTGGCGTGCGGCCGACTTGCGTCCACTCGAAGCCCACGAACGCAACGGTGTCGGGCGTCGCGCCGCCCGCGCCGACAGCGTTACACTGACGAATGGACTCGCGCGTTTGCGCCCAGCGCGCGGGCGTCTGCGCCTCTGCGTGATCGGTGATGGCCCAGAAATCCAGCTGCGAGCAGTAGCGCGCGAAATCGCATGCGTCCGCCAGCGGATAAACGCCTTCGCCGCCGAAGATCGGCAATGACCAGATGAAGGCGTCGGTGGAATAGGTGGTATGGACATGAAGGTCGCCGAAGAGGATGCGATCGTCGGCGGAAGCGCCAAGGGCTTCCGCGCCCGCCGCCACACCCGCCATGCGCGCAGCGATCGCACTATCGGGTAGCGCCGCGCCTTGTATCTCGCCGGCGTCCCGGCTGCGACCGAACCAATCCCAGTGCGTGGCGCCGAACGCCGTCAGCACCGCACCGCCGATCACGACGGCCGCGACTGCGAGCGCGATCCATTTGCGCTGGAGCATGCCGGCCTCCCCTCCGCATGAAGCAGAAGCACGGTCGGAGTGAAGCGCCGCAGCGTCAAGGGGCGCCGTTGCGTCCACCTTGCGCTACCGGCGCGGCGGCGCGACAGAAGAATCGGGCGAGGAGGACCTCATGGCCGCAATCGAAGCGCTGCGCACGCCGGACGAGCGATTTCAGAATTTGCCTGGTTGGCCTTACGCGCCGCGCTACATCGACGATCTGCCGGGCTTTGCGGGCTTGCGCATGCACTATGTGGACGAAGGCCCGCGCGACGCCACGCGCACCTTTCTATGCCTGCATGGGGAGCCGAGCTGGGCTTATCTCTATCGCAAGATGATGCCGGTGTTTTTGGAAAGCGGCGCGCGTGTCGTGGCGCCGGATTTCCTGGGCTTTGGGCGTTCCGACAAGCCGGTGGATGACAACGTTTACACCTTCAAATTTCATCGTGACTTCCTGCTCCGCTTCATCGAGCGGCTGAATTTGCAGAACCTCACCCTGGTCGTGCAGGATTGGGGCGGCCTCTTGGGACTGACGATTCCTGTGGACGCACCAGAGCGTGTGTCGCGTCTCCTGATCATGAATACGGGCTTTCCCGTCGGAGCGCCGCCGACTCCGGGCTTCATGGCATGGCGCGCCTATTGCGCCAGCACGCAGGACTTGCCGGTAGGCGCGCTGTTGCAGCGGGCCAATCCGGAGATCAACGACGCGGAGGCTGCGGCCTATGACGCGCCGTTTCCTGACGCGCGTTATAAGGCGGGCGTGCGCCGCTTCCCGCAACTCGTGCCGATTGCGTCCGAGTCGGCGGATGAAGAGGCGATGGCGATCGGGCGTGCAGCGCGCGATTGGTGGTCAACGGAGTTCAGCGGGCAAAGCTTCATGGGCGTGGGACTCGCTGATCCGGTCCTGGGCAAGCCGGTAATGGACAAGATGCACGAGGCCATTCGAAATTGCCCGCCGCCGATGGAAATGGAAGGTGTTGGCCATTTCGTGCAGGAGCAGGGCGAACCGCTCGCGCGCGCCGCTCTCAAGCACTGGGGTGATTTCTAGGGCTTGCCGATGTTCTTGCGTACGATCGCGCCGATGATGATGAGGAAAGCGGCGAGACGCAGCAGATAGAGCCAGCTGCGCTCTTCCAGTGGCAATCCCAAGAGCGTCGTTAAAGCCTGGTTGAGCGCCAGCAGCAGGAAGGCGATCGAGAACACGAGGAAGAGCGAGTCCCGCGTTCGCCGCCAGAAGCGCAGAAAAAACACCGCGCAGACCGTAAAGCCCATCGCGATGATGCCGGAGAAGAAATCCGCGGAGAGCATCTATTCGACTTCCCAGATGAAACCGTAGATCAGCACGCACACCGCGGCGAGCGCGGCCACGTAGCGGAACGCCAGCATGTTAAGGTCCGGAAAAAGGATCATGTCGCCGAGCACGAAGAAGTTGTTCACGGCGAGACAAATGAAGGCGATGGCGCTCCAGAGCAGGAGCCGTGTCCGCGTCCGCAGATACGAGCGCATCAGGAGCGCCGCGCATATCGCGCTGGTCAGGAAGCACAGAGAATAGACGAGCGTCGGCATCTCAATCGTCCTTTTTCGGAAAGCGGAATGCGTCGGCGAACGATTTCAGGCGGTCGCTTGGCGTGGTCATGATGGCGTTGATCACGGCAACCGGCCGTTCGGCGTAGGCGGCCTCGAGTTCGGCGCTCAACTGGTCGAGGGCGGGCGCCGCAGGGGCGTAGCGCCAGGCGCCCGCCTCCTCCCGGACAACAAGGCCGGCTTGCTGCAATTGCTCAAGGCAGGTGTTGATCAGAGTGCCGGTGGAGCGGAGCGCGCGAACCAGCTCCTCAGGCGCGGAAGCCTGCGGCGCCTGCTTGCGCATCAACAACAGCAGCTCGAGCGCCCAAGTCGAGCGGATCGACGCCCTGATGAAGCTCAGGAGGTCGTCTGAAATCACCCTCTAGCCTTCGAATTTCCCTTTAAGTCCAAAGCACATGAGTCCGCCCTAGCCGCTCTGGGCCTAACATTTCAACCCCCGTAAGAATTTCTCGGAACCGATGGAACCCCGACCGCGTTGAGGGCTGGCGCGGGGATGTGTGCGGACGCGATGCCCGCCGCGCGCCGGCTATGGCCGGCGCATAAGCAAGCGTCCGGCGATGGTGGCGGGAGCGTTACTCCATGGATGCAAAGTCGGCTGCGGTGCGGTCCCGTCAAACCAACGGGACGAGCCGCACGAGCGATGGTGACGATCTCACCGAAGCGCAACTGCGCGAACTGCTTCAGTCCTTGCAGTCGATGAAAGTGGGCGATTTCTCCGCGCGGCTTCCCGGCGACTGGACCGGCGTGATGGGCAAGGTTGCCGACGCCTTCAACGATATCGTCGCATCGAACCAGCGCATGGCCGCCGAACTTGAGCGCGTGGGCTACACCGTCGGCCGTGAAGGCCGCACCAAGCAGCGCGTGAAGTTCGCCAACCGCGCCGGCGCGTGGGGAGAAATGGAGGGCTCGGTCAACACCCTGATCGACGACCTGTTATGGCCGACGGAAGAGATGACCCGCGCCGTCGGCGCCGTGGCGCAGGGCGACTTGCTGCAAACGGTGCGCCTTGAAGTCGACGGACGGCCGCTGAAGGGAGAGTTCCTTCGCTCCGCCAAAATCGTCAACACGATGATCCGGCAGCTACGGGAATTTTCCTCCGAGGTTATCCGGGTCGCGCGTGAAGTCGGCGCTGAGGGCAAACTGGGCGGCCAAGCTCAGGTCCGCGAAGTGACCGGCGTGTGGAAGGAGCTCACGGAATCCGTGAACTCGATGGCGGACAACCTGACATCTCAGGTGCGCAATATCGCTGAGGTCACGATCGCCGTCGCCAACGGCGACTTGTCGAAGAAGATCACCGTCGACGTGCGCGGCGAAATTCTGCAGCTGAAGGAAGCCATCAACACGATGGTGGACCAGCTGCGCTCGTTCGCGTCCGAAGTGACGCGCGTTGCGCGCGAAGTCGGCACCGACGGCAAGCTCGGCGGTCAGGCCATTGTGCCGGGCGTTGCGGGCACATGGAAGGATTTGACGGACTCCGTCAACGCCATGTGCGGCAACCTGACGGACCAGGTGCGCAACATCGCCACGGTGACAACGGCCGTGGCGCGCGGCGACTTGAGCCGCAAGATCACGGTCGATGTGCGCGGCGAGATTTTGGAGCTGAAGGACACCGTCAACACGATGGTGGACCAGCTGAATTCGTTTGCGTCCGAAGTGACGCGCGTTGCGCG
>DASPMA010000509.1:0-2832 GCA_035627335.1 Binatia bacterium | reverse complement strand
CCTACGCCAAGGGCTTCCTGATGGTCTCAGCCTCGCCGCTGACGCGCTCCTCGCACCATGCCGGCGAGGATTTTGCGCGCCTGAAAGCGGCGCGTTTGGCGCAAGCGTCGGCATGACGGGCGCGGAGAGTCCTCCCCCGTTCACGGGGGAGGTGGCGAGCGAAGCGGGCCGGAGGGGCAGTTTGGCGCCCCCGCACACAACTCGCCCCTCAGTCTCGCTGCGCTCGACAGCTCCCCGCAAGCGGGGAGCATAAATGGCGCCTACGACCATCAAAGCCGAGCGCATTCTGCCGTACCCGCCGGCAGACCTCTGCCGTCTGGTCGGCGACGTGCGCGAATATCCGCAATTCATTCCCTGGCTGCAGAGCCTGCGCATCACCAAGGAAGAAAAGCGGCCTGAAGGCGGCTGGGAGGGCGTGGCGGAAGCCATTGTCGGCTGGAAGCATATCACCGAGCGCTTCGCGACCACCGTGCGCTGCGAACCCGCGAAAGGCGAGGTGGACGTGGCGCTTGTACACGGACCCTTCCACGCACTCGACAATTCTTGGCGATTCGAGCCGCATGGCGAGACGGGCGCGCGCGTACGCTTTTCCATCACCTATCAGTTCAAGAACCCGGTGCTGAACGCGCTCGTCGCCGCCAACAAGGACAAGCTAGCCGCGCGCATCATGAGTTCGTTTGAGAAGGAAGCCCGCCGGCGGCTCGCTAATCCAAGAGCTTCTGAATAAGCCTCAGCGCGGCCACCGCGCTCTCGGCCTGCACCTTGTTGCGACCGAGATCACCAAAGCGGTGCTCCTCATGCAGCCGCGGCCCGTCGCGTCTCGCCGCTGCGATGTGGACCAGCCCAACCGGCTTCTGCTCGCTGCCGCCATCGGGTCCGGCGATGCCGGTCACCGCCACAGCAATATCGGCGGCGCTGTACTTTAGGGCGCCGTCCACCATGGCCAACGCCACTTCCTGGCTCACGGCGCCGCGCCGCTCGATTAGCTCGGCAGGCACGCCGAGCATCTCCGTCTTGGCCTCGTTGGAATAAGTGACAAAACCCCGCTCCAGAACCGCCGAGGCGCCCGGAATCGCCGTGATGGCCGCGGCAACAAGACCGCCCGTACAGCTCTCCGCCGTAACGAGTCGATATTCCTTCGCCTTGGCCGCTGCAATCAGGGCGTTGGCTTCGTCAGCGCCTTTGGTCCGCGTCATCGGCGTGCATCTCCGCAAAACCATCACCAACGCGGGCGCGTCCAAAACACGTTCCGCCAGCCAAACATAACCGCGCCCTGGCGCGCTGATAATGTCCATTCCCTGGAATCGTGACCACTGGCAGAAGCGGACGCCGCCAGGGGAGTACACATGGAAGCCATTGCGCGCCGCGCCGCAGCGCCCGTGTTCTCGCTGGCGCTCTTCTCCAGCGCGGCGCTGATCTTCGTTCTCCAACCGCTGTTCGCGCGCATGGTGACGCCGCTTCTGGGGGGCTCGCCGCAAGTCTGGAACACGTCCATGGCGTTCTTCCAGGGCGCGCTGCTCGTCGGCTATCTCTACGCGCACCTGCTGCAGCGCGTGAAAGATCTGCGCGTTCAGGCGGGCGTGCACGTGGTTGTACTGCTCGCGGCGTGGCTGGTGTTGCCGATCCATGTGACCGGCTTGCTCGGGCCTCCCAGTTCTGATCATCCGGCGTTCTGGCTGGTTGGCGTGCTGGCGCTTTCTGTCGGCGCGCCGTTCGCCGCCGCGTCCGCCACCGCGCCGCTCCTGCAAGCCTGGTACGCCCGCACCGGGCGCAGCGACGCGCACGACCCGTACTACCTCTACGCAGCCAGCAATCTCGGCAGCTTCGGCGGCCTCTTGGCGTATCCAATCATCATCGAGCCGCTACTGGGCGCGCAGGCGCAGAGCAACGCCTGGACCGCGGGCTATGTGCTCGTTGCCGCACTCATCGCGCTTGCCGGCGGACTTGCGGTTTCAGCGCACGGCGCTACGCCCAAACCGCTGGAACACACCGCGCGGCCTCCAAGCTGGCGCCAGCGCCTGTATTGGACGGCGGCCGCGGCCGTGCCTTCGGCGCTTTCACTGGCCGTCACGCTTCACATCACCACCGACGTGGCTTCCGCGCCCATGCTGTGGGTGGCGCCGCTCGCGATCTATCTGGCGACCTTCGTGCTCGCGTTTGCAAAGGGCAGTGAGAAACTCGAACCCGCGACGCTGCTCATCCATCCGTTCGCGCTCGCCCTGATGGTGATCGCCTATACCTTCACTGGAAACTGGGTCGGCTCCGTCAGCGCCATCCTGGGCGGGTTTTTCTTCAGCGCGCTTGTTTGCCATTTGGCGCTCGCGCGCACGCGTCCAAGTGCGGACAGGCTGACCGAATTCTACCTGTTCGTATCGCTCGGCGGCGTGCTGGGCGGCGCCTTCGCGGCGCTCCTTGCCCCGCTCGTCTTCAACAACGTCTACGAGTATCCGCTCGCGCTCGCCGCGGTGTGTCTGTTCCGGCCCCGCGGCGCCGACGAGATGCCGCGCCTCGCCGACGCATCGCTTGCCGGCGCAACCGCGATGCTTGTGCTCGCGCTCCTGCTGATGCGCTGGGATGCGCTGGACTGCGTGTTGATCCTCGGCGCGCTCGGCGCCGCTGCGGCGCTGATTGCAGCAGGCTGGGGCGACGAGCGGTCGCCAGGCGCATTCCGTTACGCGTTCCTGGGCGTCGCTGCGCTACAGTCGCTTGTCACGATCTGGCTCGCCTTCAACATCGGCACGGTCTTCGTGCGCCAAGTCGTCGACGGCAGCGCTCAGCTCGATATTCGCGAGCCCTGGACCTACGTATTGATGGCGTCCAGCTTCCTCATCC
>DASPMA010000508.1:0-2646 GCA_035627335.1 Binatia bacterium | reverse complement strand
AACGGCGTGTGCGAAGAACCGGGCCGCGGCAATGGCTCCTGCGAAGCGCGCACCGACCGCAGCGACTGCCTCGGCCGCAACCGGCCGATGACCATCAACGATCACTATTTCGGCCGCGACGATCGCGTGCGTGTGAACGCGCAGCAAGCGCCCTGGCGCTACATGGGCAAGTTCACCAACGCCAACGGCGAGCGCTGCACGGCGACTCTGATCGCCCGCAACGTGCTCGTCACCGCCGCGCACTGCGTGCACACCGGCAACGGCAGCGTGACGACGGGCGGCGAGTTCATCGCCGAAGGCGGCGCGACAGCGCGCGCCACTGCGTATCTCATAAGCAATCGCTTCAATTATCAGCGCTTCAGTTCAACCGACGAGATCGACGGCCTCGATTGGGCCCTGGTTCGTCTCGATCAACCGCTCGGCGACACGCTGGGCTTTGCCGGCGTGCGCAATCTCACCGGTCAAGGTCTCGCCGCAGCCCGCGCCGCCGATCTCTATCAAGCCGGCTATTCCTGGGACACCGGCGACACACTCTCCGCGAACGTCGGATGCCATATCGTTGAGGTGCATGCCGACGGCACCTTCGCACACGAGTGCGACACGACGCGCGGAGATTCAGGCTCCGCCTTCCTCGTCCGCAACGGCGAAGGTTTCGACGTGATCGGCGTCGATTCCAACTTCCGCGCCAATCCAGACGGTCCGTTCATCTATATCGCGGTGAGTGCATCGTCCTTCCAGCCAAGCGTCGCCGATTTCATTGCCGGCCGCAGTGGCCGGCCCTTCGGCGCGCAGGGCGGTACAAAGCCGAAGGAAGACTAATCCGGCCCGCCGCTTGCTTCGCGTACCGCGCGAACCGGCGGGCTGAATACGTGCGTCTCGAAACGATACACCCCAAGGAGTTGGGGCCAGCGGAGTGCGCCCGCTGGCGCGCGCATCAGCGCGCGAATGTCGCGCTGCGCAGCCCGTACCTCACGCCCGAGTGGGCGCAACTCATAGGGGCGGTGCGCGATGACGCGCGTATATGTGTGATCGAAGGCGGGGACGGCTTTTTCGGCGTTCAGCGACTCTCGCGTTTTGCGGCGATGGGCCTCGGCGCGCCCATCGCCGATTATCAGGGGCTTATTGCACCGCCCGACCTGCGCCTGGCGCCGGGCGAAATTTGCCGTGCAATAAGGGTTGGACGCATCGATGTCGCGAATGCGCCGGTTGGAACGTTGTTCGATCCGGCTGGCGAAGACGCCTCCTGGATCGCCGAAGTGAGCGGCGGACGCGATCTCTACGACGCGGCGCTGAAACAGCGTCGCGGCGAATTTGTCAGGCAAACCGATAAGAAAGCTCGCAAGCTGGAGCGAGAGTTCGGCGCGCTTGAGTTTCGGGCTCGCTCCACCGAGCGCCGTGAATTCGAGACCCTTATTGCATGGAAGAATGCACAGCTAAGGCGGAGCGGCCAGCCGGAGATCTGGGCGCGCCGGTGGGTCCGGAACACGCTCGAAGCCTGTTTCGAGGCAGGCGCCGACGCGTTCGGCGGCCTTCTCTTTACACTGCATGCGCGCGACAGCCTCATCGCCGCGGCGTTCTGTTTGTGCAGCGAGCGCGTGCTGCATTTCTGGCTGCTCGGACACGACACCGCCTATGATGCTTATTCGCCCGGCGTGCAGCTGGCGCGGCGAACGATCCACTGGGCCGCAGAACACGGCTTTGCCGAAGTCGATTTCGGTACTGGCGATTATCAGTACAAGCGCCAACTCTCGACCGCACAGCGCAAGCTGGCCCGGGGCGTGATCGCCGGCGCGTCCTGGTCCGCCGCGATAAGACAAACGCAGCTTGGTCTGCGCGCACACATGGAGCGTTTGCCGGACCCGCGACTCGCGGCTCTCCCCGGCAAGGCTATGCGCCGACTGGACCTGATGCGCGCCCTGGCCTGAAATCGCCAAAGCATCTCGTTCTTTGATGACCGCCCAGTAACCTCGTGCTAGACCCCGCGCTGAGGGACGGTCGGCGCGGTACGCCTCCTGCGCTGCGCCAATGGAGGGTGAGAATGCGTTTTGCTTCCAATGCGTTGTTGGCAATTGTGGCTGCTGCTGCAGCGAGCATCACCAATGTCGACGTTGCCTCGGCCCAGCCGCGCGCGTCCGCAAGCCAAACGCCGCAAGTGCCGCGCTGCACGCGCAATCTCGGTACGATTTCAATCCAGGACGGCGACACGCACAGGGGTTGGGCTGGCATGAACCTGCAGCCCCCAGCCGGCTTGCTGCGGGTTGTTGTGCAGCAATCAGGCTGTTTCACCGTCGTCGAACGGGGCCGCGGGCTCGATGCGGCGATGCGCGAGCGCGAACTCGCCGGCGGCGGCCAGCTACAGCGCGGGTCGAACGTCGGTGGCGGGCAGATCCGCGCAGCCGACTATGTGCTGCTCGCTGACGTGATCGCGCAGGACAACAATTCGAGCGGCGGCGGCGTAGGCGCCGCCCTTGGCGGCGTCGTTGGAGGACGCCTCGGCGGCGTGATCGGCGGCCTCGGCGTGCGCAATCAAACGGCGCAGACAACGTTGACGCTCGCGAACGTGCGCACCACGGAATCGTTCGCCACCGAGGGCAACGCGCAGAACCGCAACATCATGTGGGGCGGCGTGGGCTTTCTCGGCGGCGG
>DASPMA010000507.1:0-2848 GCA_035627335.1 Binatia bacterium | reverse complement strand
CCGGCTATCTTGTGCGTGAAGTTGCGGAGCAGTCTTGCGCCATCGGGCGTGTGCACCACTTCGGGGTGGAACATGGTCGAATAGATGCGCCGCTTCTCGTTCACCGCGACCGCAAACGGCGCGTTCTCGCTCACGCCGACGACCTCAAACCCGTCCGGCAATTTCGTCACGCGGTCGCCGTGGCTCATCCACACCGGATAGCGCCCGCCTACATCCCACACGCCCTCGAACAGCGGCGAGCTTTTCTTGATCTCGACATCGGCGCGTCCGAACTCGCGCGCATGCCCGCCTTCAACCGCGCCGCCAAGTTGCAGCGCCATGGTCTGCTGGCCGTAGCAAATCGCCAGGATCGGCACGCCCAGCTTGAACGCTTCCTCCGGCGCGCGGGGGCTGGGATCGTCCGTCACGCTGCACGGACCGCCCGAGAAGATGATGGCCTTCGGCGCGAACCGCTTCAGCAGCGCCCCGTCCACCTTGTTGTACGGATGGATCTCGCAATAGACGCCGTTCTCGCGCACGCGCCGCGCGATCAGCTGCGTCACCTGAGAGCCAAAATCGATGATGAGCACCCGCTCGTGATGCGCCGCGGGCGACGTTTCGGGAGCGGTTTTCGCTGAACTCTGCGCCATGGCCGTATCTGGAGTGCGCCGCGAAGGGCGTCAATTGCACGAACGCCGTGGGACCGCGGGCCTCCGGCCCGCTTCGCTGGAGCGGACCAAAAACTGCGGGCCGCGGCCCGCGGTCCGAGGAGGCATCCCACCTACTTGCGAGTCATTCGCAACAACACTATCTTCTCCTCATGCGCCTCGCCCTGAAAACCGGCTCCTATTCCGTGATGCACCTCGCTGTCGCGATCGCTGTCGCCTACGCCATCACGCAAGATTGGCGCGCCGCGCTCGCCGTCGGCCTGATCGAGCCGATGGTGCAGACGGTCGCCTATTTCTTCCACGATCGCGTGTGGGCGCGGATCGAACGACGCGCGCCGGCGACGTAACCCGCTCCCGCTCCGGTTGCGGTCTTATCCCTGCGGGTTAAGGTCCGTTAACCATGCGCTGGGGAGCGGGGAATGGAATTCCAACAGATTATCGGGAGCGTTGGTATTCCAGCGTCATGGCTGGAGTTCGTGCAACTCTGCACGATCATCTGGTACTCGATGCCATTCCGCTTGTTCTGCCTACTGTTACTCGTACTTTGCACGATCTGGGTGATCGCAAAGATCTACAGCGGCGACCTCCAAAACGCGGAGCGCGGTCCGGTCGCAATACGGCGCCACAGCGCGTCCTCGATCCCGAGCGACACGATCATCGTACCGCGGACTCTCGTCCCGCTGTCGATGGACGGCGTTCAAGCGCGCTGCACGTTTCTCTATGTCTATGACGGCCATCGAGGAAAAAGACAGCATACTATGCTGCTCACACGCAACATGCGGCTCAGCGTGTCCGCGACCAATCTGCGGGCGCTGACGGAGATGGCGAAGGGCAATGAGATCCCAGACGTACGCACCGAAGAGGTGTGTTGGCCAATTTTGGATATCGAAAGCGAAACTCCGACGCAGGGATACGCAACTGCCGAACGCGCGCAGGAGCACGCGAGGGCTCAACGCATTCTGGAACGGTGGTCTGGAGACGACGCGCTTCAGCTCATCTCTCTCAGCGAGAGTGTCATGAACGACGTGCGCCAAGCTCGCCAAGACTTCATCGATAAGCGCGTTTCCGAGCTGCGGGCCTCCAAGTCAGGAAATGTCGTCGACAGGCTACGCTTTGCCGGCGCCGCCGCGCGCCGCCCTGGCGCGGTGGGCAACTACTACATCAAGTTCCAATTTTCGAACGACCCCGCCTTCGTATTGATGAAACATCCGGATCGCGACGTGCGGATGACGGCCTGGCTTACGGTGCTCACCAGCCTCTTCGCATTGGCGATGGAGTTGTTTCCCCTGGAAGCGACGCCGCCCAGCGGCATCGCGGCCGCCGTTGCAGCGCCTGCTGACGATGCGATTCAGGGGGCGCGCACGCGCGTGCGCCCGCGCGTCCCCTAAATCCGATCCCACACCTTTCCGCCCATATTCCTACGCAATCAACGCCGGGCAAAAAAATCCACGGGCGGTCCAACGCGCCGCGTCTCCCGCTTGCGCTTTCCAAACTGCAGCGATGACGCTTGCGTGACTTGGCGGCGCCGGGCTCGCGGTGTTCTGTTCGCGTTGGATACCTGGATGCCACGCCTCATGCCGCTTTGCGCCGCCATCGCGCTCATCTCGTGCGCGCCGTCGCCGCGTCTTCCAGAGGCCGACCTCACCGACGATCGCGGCTGGATCTTTATGGATCAGCTCAAAATGGCCGCCTTCGCCGCGCCCGATCCGCGCGAGTACGCGCTCATCGTGTCGTGCGAAGGGGCGGAGGCGGTGCGCCTCCATCACCGCACCATTCGCCCCGAAGAGCTCACGGGCGCGCCGACGCTAACGCTTCTATCCGGCCGTCACGCTCTGACGCTCTCCGGCGAACGCCAAGACGAGCGAATGACACCGCCGCCGGTTGGGATCGCCCGACGGCGACATCACCGGCGTCACCATCATGGCCGTCGCACCGCGCAACGCGCCCGTACTCGAGAACTTTCTGGTCACGGGCGATCTACAGCTGCGCAGCGGCGCGCGCGTCACGGATGTGGATGCAGCGCCGAACGAGACCGCCGCGCTGCGCGCGCTCTGGGATCGCTGCGACTGAAGTTTGCCTCGATCGCTGACAGCGGCGCACCCCATTGGCCCGCAACAAGCGCCGCCAGAATCTGCGGCGCCGGCGGCACGCGCGAAAGCGGCGACATGAGGAAGTCGCGCACCCATGCCATCGCTGTGCTG
>DASPMA010000506.1:0-13494 GCA_035627335.1 Binatia bacterium | reverse complement strand
GAGCGAGCCGTTGAGGAAGTTGCCGTTCAAAAAGACAGGTGTCGAAAACGAAGAAAGGTCGGCGACAATCCTATCAAAGCCGCCGCCCCCGCCGCCCTCGAAGAGGTTGGATCCAGAGAAGTTGGAGCCGAGCACGAGCGTGTCGTTGCCTGACCCCGATTGCCAAAGGATGCGTTCGAAATTCCGTACAATTGTGCCATCCGCCAATGTGACGTCGGCGCCGCTGGCGAGATCTGACATGGAGATGGTGAGCCCGGTGGTGGCGTCGCCCACGCCCGCGCGCACAAGGTGAAGCAGATCAATGCCAGCGCCCCCGTCGAGCACATCCGGGCCGGCCCACCCATTGATGACATCGTCGCCAACGCCGCCCGACAGGATGTCCGCTCCTGTGTTGCCTGTCAGTTCATCGGCGCCTGAACCCCCGATGACGCGCACATTCTCGGCGTTCAGGGAAAACGTAGAGCTTCCAACGCTCAATTGACCGGAACCGTTTATGTTGAACGTGAGCCTGATCTTGCTGGAGATCGCCGTGAGGTCCGCGATCAAGGTGTCGTTGCCGCCATTGCCGTTAAAGAAGGCCTCTCCTGGGCCGCCGAACATGGCGGCGTCCCCAATGAACGTGTCGTTGCCCGACCCGGCGTTGATCGCGAAGCGCTCGACGTTGCGCACGGTGGCGCCATGAGCGAGTGTTTGCCCACTGGCGGACGCCATAAGCGTGGAGTCGAACGTAAAGTTCTGAGAGAAGGACCACAGCTCCATCTGCGCGGTATCGACCCCGTCTCCGCCATCGATGGTGTCGATGCCGCCGGATTGCGAAATAAAGCGGTCGTTGCCGGTCCCGCCTGACAGCGTGTTATTCCCCGCAGCGCCGCCCAAGACGTCATCGCCGCCGCCGCCATTGAGAACGTCGTTGCCCGTGCCGGCAATGAAGCTGTCGTTGCCTGTGCCGCCCGTAAGCTGGATCAGTTCGGCGTCGGTGCCGCTCGAAATTCCGTTTATCTGCAGGGAGCCGTTGCTGAAGGTCACCGCCACACTGAGCATCGAGAAATCGCCGATGAAACGATCGAACCCGCCATTACCCCAGAAGCCGGTTGAATACGGCGGCACTTGGCTCAGCGCACCGCTCACCAGGAAGGTATCGTCGCCCGAGCCTGCGCGGATATAGAATGACTCCACGTTGCGGATGATCGCGCCGTTCGCCAGCGTGGCGCCTGCGTTGCCGCCCATGTCCGCCGTCGAAAACACCAGATTCTCGGTCGCAGTGGAGAAATCCAGTTCAAGATGGTCCACGCCGCCGCCGCCATCGACGTTATCGGCGTCAAGCACATTGAAGTAGTCATTGCCCAGGCCGCCGGACATCGTGTCGGCGCCGGCGCCGCCATTCAGGGTATCGTTGCCTTCGCCACCGTCCATGACATCGGCGCCCGCCTCGCCGCTCAGATTATCTGCGCCGAGCCCGCCGCTGAGGGTGTCATTGCCGAGCCCGCCAACCAGCGTGTCGTTGCCGCCCGCACCGCTCAGGATGTCGTCGCCGTTTGAAGCCCAGAGGTCGTCGTTGCCCGAGCCGCCTATCAACTGGACGCGCTCTATTTGGTCGAAATCCACGGACCAGGAACTGTCTTGCGCCGTTACGCGGCCGCGCTCCGGCAATGAAAAACCGAGCCGGAATCCGATCGTGTCGGCGGAAAGATCCATGATCAACTGATCGACGCCGCCGCCGCCGTTCAGAACATTGGAGCCGACTGGCGCGCCGGTGATGTCCAGCGTGTCGGCGCCCGAACCTGTCGTGATGTCGAAGCGCTCGAAGTTCGAGACAGTTGTCCCATCAGCCAGGGTGACCCCCGAACTGATGGAGGCGGTGGAGAATGCGATCGTAAGGTTTGCAAAGGACGCGGAGCGATCGAGTCCCATCCAATCGACACCGGCGCCGCCGTCCATAGTGTCGCCGACGCCGCTACTGAAAATCCGATCGTCGCCCGCGCCGCCGGAAAGGTTGTTTGCGCCAACGCCGCCATCGATGAGATCGTCGCCGTCGGCCCCGCTGAGCGTGTCGTTGCCTGCGAAACCAAAGAGTCGATCGGCGGCGCTGGTGCCCGTCACGATGTCCTCTCCGGCATACAGTCCAGCCACCGCGATTGACGGGTCTCCGCTGAGACCCTCTGTGAGAAACGTGAAGACACTTGCCGAAGCGCCGGTGACGGTGAACTGGGTGACGCCGTTCACCGAATAAGTGATGCCTGTGATTGTGCCGCTGAAGGGGATATTAGATTGGTAATTGCCGAAGCCCGTCCCGGTGAACTGCCACAGCCCTCCAGTCGCGGCGTTGGCAGCCGACCAACTTGTTGAACTGTGCGATGCCGATGCGATCGCGTTAAAGAAATCCTCCCAATCGATAGGGTTCGTCATATCAATAGGGATCTGATTGGAGAATGTGACCGGCACTTTGCCCCCCCGCCTTAGGCGCGCCCCCGCCCAGACGCCCCAATCCTATTTGAGGCCTTTGGCAAGTCTAGCCTGGACGATAGACCGCGGTCGCGTTTGCATAGGGCTAGAGGCGTAAGCCGCCACTGTTCGCGGGCATCTATCTCCGATCTTGAACGCCCGGAGCTGAACGCAAAGTCGGGGTTAGCCGCGCCCGGCCCGCTGCGCATCAGCCGCGTTGGCCGAACTGGCACATCGAACTGCGGTCGGAGCGCGCACTCGCGATGCGCGCTCCTTTCCGCGATGTTTACTACTCGCCGCCGCCGCCGCCATCTGCGCCGCCGCCGCCGTCGGTCGGAAATCCCCGCACGCGCAGCAGCGCGTTCACATCCGGATCGCGGCCGCGGAAGCGGCGGTAGGCTTCGGCGCGATCGCTTGAGTTGCCTTCGCTCAGGATGATGTTGCGCATGCCGGCGGCGATTTCCGGATTGAACACGTTGCCGCTGGATTCGAAATACTCCCACGTGTCGGCGTCCATCACTTCGGACCAGAGGTACGAATAATAGCCGGCCGAGTAAGAGTCGCTCGAGAACAAGTGGCCGAATTGCGGGAGTCGGTGACGCATCGCGATTTCGCGCGGCATGCCGATCGCCGTGAGTGTTTCCCGTTCGAACGCATCGGCGTCGGTGACCGGCGTTGCGCGATTGTGCAACGCCATGTCGACGAGGGCGGAGGAGAGATACTCCACCGTTTCGTAGCCTTGGTTGAAGGTCGCCGCGTTGTTGACGCGGTCGACCAAAGCCTGCGGCATCGGCTCGCCGGTCTGATAGTGGCGGGCGAAGCGGTCCAGGATCGGGCGCGACAGCACCCAATGCTCGTGCACCTGGCTCGGAAACTCGACGTAGTCGCGCGGCGTGACCGCGAGGCCGGGATAGTTCACGTTCGATACAAGGCCGTGCAGCGCATGGCCGAACTCGTGGAAGAGCGTGCGTGCGTCGTCGAGCGAGATGAGCACGGGCTGGCCTTCGGCGCCGCGCACGAAATTGTTGTTGTTGGAGGTGATCGGCGTGACTGTCGTACCGGTGAAGGTCTCGTGGCCCTGATAGCCTTGCGCCCACGCGCCCGAGCGTTTGCCGGTGCGTGCGAAATTGTCGAGGTAGAAGAGGCCCTGGTACGAGCCGTCGCGGTCAGTGACCTGGAAGACGCGCACGTCGGGATGGAAGACGGGCACCTGGCCCGTGATCTCCGTGAACGAGAGACCATAGAGCTGGTTCGCCATGTACTGGGCGGCGTTGACCATGTTGTTGAGCTCGAAATACGGACGGAGCTCGTTCTGGTCCAAGTTGTAGCGGTCGCGGCGCACCAGCTCGGCGTAATAGAGATAATCCCACGGCTCGATGGTGATGCGGTCGCCGCGGCGCGCGGCCAGCTGCTGCATGTCCCGCACTTCTTCTCCGACGCGCGCGACCGCGGCGGGCCATACGCGCATCATCAGATCCTGCGCGCGCTCGGGATCGTGCGCCATGGTGTCGTCCATGCGCAGGTGCGCGTGCGTCGGGTAGCCGAGGATCTGCGCGCGTTCGGCGCGCAGGCGCAGGATGTCGGCGATGATGGCGTTGGTGTCGTTGGCGTCGCCGTTGTCGCCGCGGTTCTTGAACGCGGTCCACACCTGCTGCCGCAGGCGCCGGTTCTGCGAGAACGTCAGGAACGGATCGACGCTCGAGCGCGTGTTCACGACGGCCCAAGCGTTTGGCTGGCCGCGCTCCACCGCCGCGGCGCGCAACGCATCGCGGATATTCTGCGGCAGGCCGGCGAGTTCGCGTTCGCTATTGATGAAGATCGCGGTGTTCTCGTCGGCCAGCAGACGGCGATTGAATTCGGCGAATTTTGCCGAGAGTTCTTCGTTGATCGCGCCGAGGCGCGCTTGCTGCTCAGCATTGGCGCCTGCGCCAGCGCGCACGAATTGCGCGTGCGTGCGCTCGAGCAGGCGGAGCTGTTCGGCCGAGAGGCCGAGACTGGCGCGCTGCTGGAACAACGCGTCGATGCGCTGGAAGAGGGCGCGGTTGAATGTGATGCGGTTGTTGGCGGCTGTCAGACGCGGCGACCATTCCGCGTCGAGCGCCTGGATCGCGTCGTTGCTGACATTGTCCGTCATGACGGCGAACACGAGCGTGGCGCGGTCGATGTGGCGCCCGGCGTCCTGCAAGGCGCCGATCGTATTGTCGAAAGAGGGCGCGACGGGATTGTTGGCGATCGCCTGAACTTCCGCTTCCTGCAGCTGGACGCCGAGTTCGAAGGCGGCGGGAATATTTTCGGGGCGGGCCTGATCCCAGGGCGGGACGCCGCCGTGGGGGCCGGTCCAGGGCTTCAGCAGCGGATCCTGGTTGGCCTGCGCCGTCAGGCGGGCGACGTCGCCTTGCGCCGTTGTGTAGGCTGCCGATGCGTCCGTCTCGACGCCGGTGGTGGCGCAACCGGCCAGCGGGATGGCGGCCGAAGCCAGAAGGGCGGCAAGAATGTGCGTTTTCATGGGACCCCCAAAAAGAAGCGGACTGTGTAGGACGCGCCGAGGCCGCCGCAAGGGCGGGCGGCGCCCGGGCGGCGGGCTTTTGCGACGAACGGCTGCCCAAGGCTTACCGGCGGCGCCTGCCCCTGCTAAGGAGCGGCGGAGGGACACAATCCGGGAGGCACGCTCATGCGTTTTGTTGCACTTGCTCTGGCATCGGCTTGCGCGCTGGCGGCCTGCAATCAGAACGGCCCGGCGGGGGGCGGCGCGTTTCCGGATTTGAACGGCGCCTCCTACCGCGCCGAGGCGACCGCGCAGGGGCCGGATGGCCAAACAATGCCGATCGTGATGATCCGCAGCGGCAACAAGATGCGCATGGAGATGGCCGGGCCGACTGGGCAAATGGCCGTCGTCAATAATGGGGACACCGGCGAGAGCTTCGTGTTGATGACGCAAGGCGGGCAGACCACCGCGATGCAAATGTCCGCCATCGACTACACGAACCCGGCCGAGGAATGGGGCGCCGACATGGCGGCGAGCGCGACCCGGACCGGAACGTGCCAGGTGGCGGGCGAGTCCGGGACGGAATGGACGCGCGACAATAACGGCGAGCCGAATACGGCCTGCGTGACCAATGACGGCATCATCCTGCGCGCTACCGACAACGGACAAACCACCTGGGAGACGACCAGCGTCCAGCGCGGCGCGCAAAGCGCCGACCTCTTCGTCCTCCCGCCTGGCGTACAGGTGATGGATATGAGCGCCATGGTCGGCGCCGCGGCAAGCGCGGCCGCAGGCGGCGGCGTGACGCCGGAGCTGTGCGACCAGATGCGCCGCGCCGGCGCTCCGGCGAATGCGCTGGAAAGCGCCGGCTGCTGATCAAGCACGACTGTGGGAAAGGCCGGGCGCGGCGCTGCACCGAGGCGCCGTAGCCCGTTGTGCGCCGCCGAACGGCGGGCTAGAGGTCAGGGCTCGCTCGGGACTCCACGGACGCTAAATGGTTAATTTTGCAGAGGCAGTCGGCTTCGCGCCGGAGGCGGCGTCCCGCCTGATGGCCCTGCTTCCGCGGGAGTTCCAGGACGCCTTCGTGCAGGCGCCGGACGTGTTCATGCTGTTCATGTCGATGGGTCTCGCCGCGGTGCTGGTCGCCGCATTCTGGATGCTCAACGGCATGGGCAAGGCGAGCCGCATGGCGCGCATCGCGCTCCGCGCGCAAGCGCTGAAGCGCACCAAGGATCACCGCGCGCTGGTGCTGATCGCCGAGATCGAAGGCGGCGGCCCCGGCTTGCGTCAGGAAATGAAGGAAGCGGTCGAAGACAATTTCGGCCTCTTCTCGTTCGAACAGAACGTCCAGGTCGACCTCTTCCCGATCAAGCTGAAGACGGCCTCGCCCTTGTCGCATCCCGAGACGCGCCGCCGCATCGCGGTGGAAGCGGCCGAAGCGCTGGAGCGTTCGGCGGCGGACGTCATCGTCTGGGGCAAGAAGACGATCACGGGAAAAATCGATCTGCGGGTGACGACGCTTCCCGGCTATGGCCGCACGCACGACGTGCAGGACTTCCAATTGCTGTGGCGCGTCGGCCGTCCCGCCGAAGCAGCGCAGCGTGCGCTGGCGTTCGCGCTGGCGCGCAAGGCGCGCCCGGTGCTGCATCGCCCGCAAGATTATAAGCCTGACCGTTTGCAGCCGATCGTGGAAGCGCTCGACAAAATGGTCGAGGCGCAGCCCGAGGAAGTCAGCGAGAACCTGCAGCTCGACATTCTGTCGGACTTCGCCTCCGGCGCGCTCAGCCTCGGCGAGCGCGGCGGCCATATCAAATGGCTCTCCAAGGCGCTCGATGCGCGCCAATCGTATCTCGACCGTGTTGACCGCACGACGGACCCGAGCGCCTGGGGCGCGGCGCAGCAGGAAATCGGCCGCGCGCTGACTTCGCTGGGCGAACGCGAAGGCGCGCGCGACAAGCTGGAAGAGGGCGCTTCGCGCCTGAGGCTAGCGATGGACGCGCTGCGCTCGACCGACTCGCTGCAACAGGCGGAAGTGGCGCTGCGCGCGCTGCAACGCGCGGAGCAGACACTGCAGCAGCGCCGGCGTGTTGGGCTGCGCTGGCCCACGTGAGGGCAATAGGGCAGTAGGCGTTGGGCCTTCGTGTCCTTCGTGGCTTGCTTTGTGTCCTTCGTGTTTTTCTTTGAACGCGAAGGCGCAAAGGTTTTCACAAAGATCACGAAGCTTCATCGCAGCGGCGCCGGCCGCGCCGGCCGATGCCTCCACAGCCAACGACCCTAGACCGATCATGCACAGCGCCGCCCTCATTTGAGGTGCAGCGCAAGGGCGCGGCAGCAGCATCCGGGTCAGCGGCTATGGCCGCTAACGTACCGACATTCCGCGCATGCGGCGCGGGACCATTGCGCGCGTGCGCAGTTCACGTTGCATGAGCCGTGAGGGCGACATCGTGCGCAGACGCGTGTTCGAGCTGACGGATATGATCGTCCGCCAGCGCTCGCTCGTCAGCGATCTGAAATATGCTGGCCGTGACTCGGCGGAGGCGGAATGCGCGCTCGTCGCGTACGAGGCTGAGCATGCCGCCAGCATTGAAGCGTGGCGCCGCGTGCGCGGCTGGTGACGCCGGGGCTGCGCTCGCATGGCCAAGGCGTGAAAGCGTGCGATTTGTCTGATGTGGCGCGCAGAATGGCGGAGAAAAGCTCGCCTGTCGCGTGAATAGCTGTCCGCGCGCTTGTATTTGCGCAACCGGGTTCCATGTTGAACGTTATGCAATGGCGCGCATTGGCGCGTTCGCAACTCAAAGCAAAGGATATTCCATGGCGGACGTGAAATTCGTCGCCGGCCAGCATGTTTCGATCCTGCGCGGGCCCTCGTTTGCCGCCGGCGGGCCGCGCGGCGTCTATCGCATCGTGGCGGCGCTGCCGAAGGAAATGGGCCAGCAGCGCTACCGGGTGCGCAGCGATGGCGAAACGCACGATCGCATTGTCGATGAAGTGCGGCTGGAGGCGGTTGGACTATGAAGGCGCCGTATCACAGCAAGGCGGCGGCCTCACGTGCGCCGCAGCCGGAGTCAAAGACGGTGCGCTATCGCCCCGAGCAGGAGCATGTGCTGCGCCGCCTTGGTGAAGCGCTGGTGGTGCAGTGGGACGCAGTGCCGGACGAGCTGCAGGATCTGCTGATTGATCAGGCGGCGCTGGTGGACGATCGCGAAGACGCCCCGCATGCGACAGGCGATATCGAAAGCTTCATCCGTGGCGCAAAAGTCGTGCAGATCGCGAAGGCGGCGTCCCCCGCCGAAGCCGAGCGCTAGATAGTTTGGCCCCGCCCTCGCTTTGGCCGCAATGAGCGCCTATATGGTTCCTATCGATCCTCGTCGCGTTACGCTCTGATCCTTCGCGCTCGCGCCGGATTTGTCTGTTTCCTTCGAAATCGGCGCCTGCCGTGGAAGGTCCACGCGGGCAATTCTGCATGAAGGAGACGGCTGATGGCTGTCGGTACGGTTAAGTTTTTCAATTCGCAAAAGGGCTTTGGCTTCATCTCGCCGGAGAGTGGGGGCAAGGATGTGTTCGTGCACATTTCGGCGGTCGAGCGCTCGGGCCTTTCGGGCCTCGCGGACGGGCAGAAAGTGTCGTTCGACACCGAGCGCGATCGCCAGGGCCGCGAGAATGCGTCGAACCTGAAAGCGGTGTGATGTGATGGAGATGGATCAGCGACTGCCTGATCTCTCCGACAAGCAGCTGGAAAGCCTGCATGCGAACGCCGTTCGCTTGTCGCAATCCGGCTCGACTTTGCAGCGGCGGCAGGCTGAAGACCTGCTGCCGCTGATCGGAGTTCAGATTGAAACGCGCCGCACCGCGCGCGCCAAGACGCAAGCGGCGGAAAAGCTGGAGTCGCAGCGCAAGCGCTCGCTGGCGCGCGAAAGCCTGAAGAAGAATTTCTGAGAGACTGACGCACACGCTTTTTGCGCAAGACGCATGAGGCGCTAGTCGGCCTCGTCCAGCGCCGCGCGGACGAAGCGGGCGAGTTCTGCCTTGCGGTACGGCTTGTTGAGCATGCGCGCCTCGGGGTCGAGCTGGCCGCGGCTCGCGAGCGCTTCCTGCGGATAGCCGGAGGTGAAGAGCACTTTCATTTTCGGCGCCATGCGGCGCGCGTGCTCGGCGAGCTGCATGCCGTTCATGCCGCCGGGCATCACCACGTCGGTGAAGAGAAGATCCGGCCGCTCGCCGCTGCGCAATATGTCCAGGGCTTCGCGGCCGTCACTCGCCATCGTCACGCGATAGCCCAGCGATTCCAGCGAAGCGATCACGTGGCGGCGCACGAACGGATCGTCCTCGACCACCAGCACGGTCTCGTCGCCGTGCAGCGCGGTAGGCGGCTCGGGCGAGGGGGCGGCGATTTCCGCGTTCGCACCGGCAACCGGAAGATAAAGCCGCACGCTCGTGCCCAGGCCCAGCTCGCTGTAAATCGTCACGTGCCCGTTCGACTGCTTGGCGAAGCCATAGACCATCGAAAGACCAAGCCCCGAACCCTTGCCGACTTCCTTGGTGGTGAAGAACGGCTCGAACGCGCGCGCGAGCGTGTCTGCATCCATGCCGGCGCCGTCGTCGGTCACGCTGACGGAGACGTAAGCGCCGGCGCGCACGTCGGCGGCCGGGGCAAGCGAGTCTGCGTCAAGTTCGATCTCCTCGGTCGTCAGCGTCAGCACGCCGCCTTTCGGCATGGCGTCCTGGGCGTTGAGCGCAAGATTCAGCAGCGCGGATTCCAGCTGCGCGGGGTCGGCCAGCGCGCGCACGGGGCGCGGCGAGACTTTCACGCGCAAGTCGATGTCCTCGCGCAGCGTGCGCTGCAGCAAGACCTGCATGTTCTGCACCAGCGCGTTGCAGTCGATCGAGGTTGGCTGGAGGATTTGCCGGCGGCTGAAGGCGAGCAGGCGCTGGGTGAGCTGTGCGCCACGCTCGGCCGCGTCGGCGATGTTGTCGGCGAGGTGGCGCAGCTCCTTGTCGGCCTTCAGCCTCAAGGCGAGCGCCTCTGCATTGCCCAGCATCACCGTGAGCAGATTGTTGAAGTCGTGAGCGATGCCGCCGGAGAGCTGGCCGACGGTTTCCATCTTCTGCGCTTGCACCAGCTGCTCTTCCGTGCGCTTGCGCGCGGTGAGGTCGTGGATGATTCCGACGAAAATGGATTCGCCTTCCTGCTTGGCCTCGCCCACGGAGAGGTCCATCGGAAACACCGAACCGTCTTTCCTGAGGCCGGTGACTTCGCGGCCGGCGCCGATGATCTTGGCTTCGCCGGTCTTGCGATAAGCGGCGATGTAGCCGTCGTGCTCGTCGCGATAGGGTTGCGGCATCAGCATGCGCACGTTCTGGCCGATCACCTCCCAGGCGTTGTAGCCAAAGAGACGCTGGCAGGCCGGGTTGAACATGAGGATGTTGCCGAACGCGTCGATGAGAATGACGCCGTCCACCGCGGTCTCGACCACGGCGCGCATGCGCTCGGAGCTTTCGCGCAGCGCTTTCTCCGCGGCTTTTCGCTCGGTGAGATCGCGGATGATGCCGACGAAGATGGGCTCGCCGTCCTCGAACGTCTCGCCGACGGAAAGATCCATCGGGAAGGTTGCGCCGCTTTTCTTGCGGCCAAGCACTTCGCGGCCGATGCCGATGACCTTGCGCTCGCCGCTGTCGCGATAATTGTGCAGATAAGCGTCATGTTCGCCCCGATAAGGCTCGGGCATCAGCATCTTGACGTTCTGGCCCAGCACCTCGTCCGCGCTGTAGCCGAACAGCAGCTCGCAAGCCGGATTAAACATCAGCACCGCGCCGCGCGCGTCGATGGCGATCACGCCGTCGACAGCGGTGTCGACCACCGCCTGCAAGCGCGCCTGCCGCGAATTCATGTGTCGTCGCGCGCGCTCAGCAAGCGCTCCAAAACCGCGGCGAGTTCGCGCGCGCGAAAGGGCTTTAGCAAAGCGGCGTCCGCCCCACGCTCGCGTGCGATCTCCGCGATCGACCGCCCATCGATCATGCTCGCCCCTGAGATTGCCACGATCGGCAATCGCGGCCAGCGCGCGCGCAGCTCGGAGATCAATTGCGCGCCGTCCGTGCCCGGCATGTTGATGTCGGTCACCACCGCTTGGATATTCTCGCGCGCCGTCAGGTCGTAGCCTGCGGCCGCGCCCGGCGCCGGCAATACTTCAAATCCGGCGTCCGTAAGCCCAAGCGCAAGCGCATCTCGCACAAGCATGTCGTCGTCGATCAGGCAAATTCGCGCCTTCATGAGAAGCAAACTAGCGTCGGCGTTTGCTTGCGTCACGCGAGGCGTGGCGCCGGGAACCTCAATGCGGTTAGATCGGCTGAGCTGGAACTCGCTGGTTGCAAGGACCGCCGGGCGCCGCCATAACCCCGCCCGCCGGACAGGTGGCCGAGTGGTTGAAGGCGCACGCCTGGAACGCGTGTATAGGTGCAAGCCTATCGAGGGTTCGAATCCCTCTCTGTCCGCCAGGATTTCTTGATTTCGTGAATTGAACGGTGATCCGCGCTCGGCAGGGGGTGAGCCGTGCGGGGCGCACGCCTCACGTCAGGGGCCCAAAGCCCACAGCGTCGCGCGTCAGTGCGAGAGCATTGATAAGTATAAGCGCCCCTTTTGCTACGGTCTGCGCCGCCGTCTGAAGGGCTTCGTCCAACGGCAGAGTAATTGTGACGCGCTGCATTTCGGCTCGGTCAGGATGCGCGCGTTCCGGGAATTGCAGACGAAGGCGTTCGAACGTGCGGCAACACCGGTCATTTCAAGCGATGGCGGCACGGGCGAGCCACTCGCGCACGACGCAACAGGCATTAGAACAATTATTCCACTAGTCGGGCGCCGTGGAACGACCTAAGCTGAGACGTGCTCGGTAGCAGAGGCGCTCTATGCGCCGCCTTGGTCTGGGGCGGCATGACAACGGCGGCGCACGGCCAGGCGGCGGCGAATGTCGTTACTTATGAACCCGATTATTTCGCGGTGTTCTCGCCGAGCACGGCGTTGGACATGGTCGAGCGTGTCCCCGGCTTCACGCTGGATGAAGGCGAGGAGAGGCGCGGCTTTTCGGGCGCAGCAGGCAATGTGCTCATTGACGGGTCCCTGCCGGTCGCAAAGTCCGAAGACATCGCCGATATCCTCGAGCGCATCCCTGCCGGCGATGTGGTGCGCATTGAGCTTATTCGGGGCGAGGGCGCGAGCGCGTCGAATGCGCAAGCCGTGCGCGTAAATGTCGTGCGCAATCCGAGCGACGGCGCCGGCGTGTGGGAAGCGTCACTTGAACGCGCCGGCGATGGCGTTGTGTCGCCAGCGGGACAGATATCTTGGTCCGGACGGCGCGGCGCCGTCGAGTACGGCTTGTCTGCGGTGTTCGAAGACGCGCACACGCTCCTCGACGGCCAAGAGCTGACCTTTAACGCAGCTGGCGCGCTGGATGAGCGCAATATCGAACGCATTGTTGAAGATGAGCGCGAACGGCGTCTGTCGGGAGAACTAACCGCCCCATTCGCGAACGGTGCGCTCTCGCTGAACCTCACGCTCGCCTCCGAGGACGGACGCCAGCGGCACAATGTAACCAGCTTCACGGCTGCGGGCGCGAACGATGGGGCCGAGGCTGTGCGCGTGCGCGAGCTGGAGGAAATCGGCGAGCTGGGCGCTAGCTACACACGCATCCGCGGCCAGTGGGAGAGCGAAGTCGCCGCACTGGTTACGCGGCGGCGGACCGCGGAAGATGAGACAAGCGAGGAATTCGACGCCGGTGGAGTGTTCGACGAAGCCGAGCGGGAGATGCGGGACGTCGAGAGCGGTGAGACGATACTTCGCGCCGGCGCGGAGCGAGAGTTCGGTGAGAACACGCGGATCGCACTCGGCGCGGAGGCTGCGCTCAACACATTGGACCAGCGCTTGCAGCTTACCGAGGATGACGGTTCTGGCCCTGCACCGGTTGTTGTGCCGGGCGCCAATGTCAGCATCGAGGAATGGCGCGGCGAAGCCTACGCAACACTCGGATGGCAGGCGGGGCAGTGGCGCCTAGAGGCGAGTGCGGCGGTAGAGACATCGCGGCTGACGCAAAGCGGCGATCTCCTGAATGAAACGGAGCTCACCTACTGGAAGCCGTCGTTGCAAGCGGTGCGGCCGATCGGCGAGGACGATCAGCTTCGCTTCCGTGTCTACCGCGATGTTGGGCAGCTCGACTTCGAGGATTTCGCGGCGAGCGCGGAATTATCTGGCGGAGACGTCTTCGCCGGTAACGAAAATCTGCGGCCTGAAACGTCCTGGCGCTTCGAAGCAGCCGGTGACTGGCGGTTTGAGGATGGGGCGCTGGAGCTGACGCTCTTCTATTGGCGCATCGGGGACGCGCTGGACTTCATCCCTGTGGGTACGGCGCCCGATGTGTTCGACGCGCGCGGCAATATTAGCGACGCGCGGCTTTGGGGGTTGCGCACTGCATTCGAGACACCCATCCACGTTCTCGAGAATGCGCGGCTGCGCGTTGAAGCGGCGTGGCAGCAATCGGAGGCGAGCGACCCGCTGACCGGCGAGACGCGGCCGCAGTCGG
>DASPMA010000505.1:0-2135 GCA_035627335.1 Binatia bacterium | reverse complement strand
CGGCCGAGCCGCCTCCGAGAGTGAAATACCTTCCGCGACGGCGCCGATGGAAAACGATCACGGGACGCGGATTTGCCGCGTCGAACAGCGCCGAACCAACGGCGCATTTCTTTGGCGTGACAACTCCGCGTCCCGCCCTCTTGTCCGCCATAGCCTTGGGCAAGGCGGATCGTCTTTCGATCCATGGATCAACAAGGATGACGCATGCCCAAAATCCGGAGCGCGTCGGCTCCGGCGTCCACCGCTTCAAACCAAGAGCGTGTAGCGCGATGCGCGGCCGGAGGCTGCGCGTTCCAAAATTCACCCCTCGAGCGCCAGCAGCGCGAACGTCGCGAGCCAATGCTCGCCCATATAATCGCCCGCGACGTGCGGCAGGCTCGCCGCAATGTGGCGCTCGGCGGCCGCGCGCGCGACGGACGCTGCCGGATCGTCCTCGCCGAGCGATCGCGCGATCGCACGCCAGCACCACGCGCGCGAAAAGTTGAGCCCATCGAGATGCGCGATCTTGCCATCGCTCCGATCCGAAACACGCGCGGGCGAGAACAGCGTTGCAGGCCTCTCGCGGGCCGCATCCGGCAAGAACCGCGCGAACCACGCGCGGAAAGCCTCCGGCGCCATGAAGCGCCGCATGCATTCCGCCTCCATCAAAGTCGGCGAAAGAAAATCGTCCTGGCTCGGCTCCCAAGCCTGCGCGTTCTCGTCGGCCGAATGCCAAGCCAACGCCTTGTCCCGCATCAACGCGAAGAGATCGGGATCGGCGCGCTCGGCATAATCGGCCGCCAAGCGCAGCGCGAACGCGGTGGACGAGTGCACCCCCGTGCGGATCGGATAATCGCAGAGCGGCAGGAACGCCTTGAAACGCGCGGCGAACATCTCCGCGAGCGGCTGCAGCGTTTGAGTAGCGCGCGCGCCGGCGCCGTCCCGGTGTTGTTTCAACTCGGCTTGCAGCGCCAGCAACCAGCCCCATCCGTAAGGCCGCTCAAAGCTGCGCGATTCCGGCCGCCGCAAATACGCGCACTCGCCCTCGACGTTTGTGTCGGTGATGCGTTCATCGAACAGCGCGGAGATTGCATTCGCGTGCGCGAAGTCCGGATATCGCCGCATCAGCCGCGCCAGCAGCCAGTAGCCATGCACGCACGAGTGCCAATCGTAGCTGCCGAAGAAAATCGGATGCGCCGCACGCGGCCCGATCACCTCATGCGGCCCCGCCATCACATGCTGCATGATGTTCGGATACTCGCGTCCGACATGCGCCAGAGCGAGGCCGGCAAACTTTTCGGCGATGTCGCGGGTGAGCGAATAGCGAGCAGCGGATGGCGAATAGGGGGAGTCGGTAGGCGGCACGGTCTAGTTTCCCTAATCGCTATTCGCACATCACGGAAACGCCAAGAAGCGCATCAGCACCATGTTCGCGATCAGCAGCGGGATCGCTGTCGGAATCTGCGCGCGGATCACCCCGTTCAGCGCGGCGTTGCGATCGGGCAGCTCCAGCAGATTCGCCGGCACCACGTTGAAGTTCGCCGCCATCGGCGTCATCAGCGTGCCGCAGAAGCCGGCCAGCATGCCGATCGCGCATACGCGCGCCGGATCGCCGCCCAAGGCAAGCACGACGAAGGGCAAGCCAACCGCCGCCGTCATCACAGGAAACGCCGCGAACGCGTTGCCCATGATGATCGTGAACAGCGCCATGCCGATGCAATACGCCGCCACAGCCAGCGTGCGCGATGTGTCCAGCCCGGGAATGTACTCAGAAAAGACGGCGCCAACCTGGTTGCCGACACCGGCCGCCAGAAACACCGCGCCAAGCGAGGCCAGCATTTGCGGCAGGATGGCGGCCCAGCCGACCGCGTCGATCAGCCGCCGCGCCTCTTGCAACGGCGCAATCACAGGCGGCCGAAGCCAAGCCATCGCCACCGCCACCGCGATGATTGTGCCAAGGATCAGCGAGATCAAAGTCGCTTGCGACGGATCGATGATCCGGGCGCCCCAGTCTGTTTCCTTCGCGATCAACGTACCGGCCAGCGCCACCGCCGGAATGATGAGCGCGGGAAGAAAGAGCAGATCGCCGCGCTTCAGCGCGCTCTCGCGCCGCGCTTCCGGAGACGTGGTCTTTGGCTTGCCTTGCCCCATACCGA
>DASPMA010000504.1:0-3322 GCA_035627335.1 Binatia bacterium | reverse complement strand
CGCGAGTGGAAGCGGTTGGGGGGCGGGGTGACGCGCGACATTTGCGCTATGAGCGCGGCATGCCGGTGCACAATTCCAGAGGGGCAGGATCACCCAACCCCCTGCCCCCTCCCCTCGCGGGGAGGGGGTGCGTGTTGCACGCGTGATCAAAGCTTGCCGCCGTTCCTGCGGAAGATTTCCAGGAGGCCGCGCGAGGTCAGATCCTGGTCGAAGTGGTCGATGCTCGGAAAGGCGTTTTCGAACAGCGAGGCAACGCCGCCCGTGGCGATGGTCTTCATCGGCTTGCCGTACTCCGCCTTCATGCGCCGGCACAAACCTTCAATCATCTCGATCGATCCCCAATAAATGCCCGATTGCATCGCTGTGACCGTATCTTTGCCGATGACGCGCCCGGGATCTCGGATTTCGACGCGAGGCAGGCGCGCGGCTGCATCGTGCAACGCCTGCAAGGAAAGATTGATCCCCGGCAGGATGATGCCGCCTTCGAACGCCCCGTCGGCGGCGACAACGTCAAACGTCGTCGCCGTGCCGCTGTCGATGACGATTGCCGGGCCGCCATACTCAATGAACGCGCCCACGGCGTTAACCAGGCGATCGGCGCCCGCCTCGTTTGGTTTGTCGATGCGGATTTCAATGCCGAGCTTCAGCCCATCTTCGCCGATCACCATCGGATCGCCGCCAATGTAGCGGCGCGAAAGGTTACGCAGGTTGAACAATGCCTGCGGAACAACGGTGGAGACAATGCATGCGGTGAGATCGCTGAAACTCAAGCCTGAGAGCGACATCACTTGCTGAAGCCAAGGCGCATATTCGTCTGCTGTGCGCGTGGAATCCGTCGAGGCGCGCCATTGCGCGCGCCAGGTCTGGCCGTCCCAGATGGCGAACTTCGTGTTGGTGTTGCCGACGTCGATGGCGAGAAGCATGGGATTAGGCCGCGTTGGAGAAATAGACATCGCCGGCGGAGATCAGACGGCGCCCGGCCGGCGTTTCAAGTTCGAGCTCGCCGCGTGGCGAGAGACCGGCGAATTGTCCGCTGATCGGGTCGGCGCCCTGCATCACGCGCGCAGTTTGACCCAGACCATATGCGCGCGCGAGCCAGGCTTGGCGGATTGGTTCAAAGCCGTCGGCGACCAATCGGTTCGCCCAAGCTTCAAGGCGCGGTCTTAACGCAGCGAAGAACTCCAGCGGTTCTGGCGTCGGCGTGTCCGGCGACATTGCTTCGCGGAGGCTGATTGTGGGCTGGTCGATCGCTTTGGGCGCGCCCGCGAGGTTTACGCCGAAAGCGAGTGCGGCCCACGTGACGGCGCCGCCAGGCAGCGCGCCGCTGTCGAGCAGGATGCCGGCCGCCTTCGCGCCGCCAATGAGCACGTCGTTCGGCCACTTCAACGTCGCGGGCGCGCGTGCGCCGAACCCCTGCATGGTTTCGGCGATCGCGAGGCCCGTCGCGAAGCTGAGCAGCGCAATCTCTTGCGGCGGTCGCGACGTCGCGAACAACAGCGTCGCGAAGAGGTTGCCGTCGATAGTAACCCATGTCCGCCCACGCCGTCCGCGCCCTGCGGTCTGGCGGCGCGCGATCAGCCAAACGGGGCCGACTTCGCCACGCTCGGCGCGGCGGCGCGCCTCCAGGACGGTGGAGTCGATTTCCTCGAATGTCTCGACAGGCGCACCGCCGTCGATCATGGCACTCGCTTTCAGAACCACATCCGCACGGCGGCTTCAGTCCATTGCTCGATCGCGCCAAGCGCCAACACCAGTATGGGGAAGGTCAGGGCGGCGGCCGCGGTCGCGGTTACCATGATCGTGCCGGTGGCGGGCTGCAACTGCTCAGCCGGCGCGCTGAACCAGATCGAGGCAAGCAGGCGCAGATAATAAGCGGCGGCGACAACGGCGGCGACCGCCCCCAGCACGGCGAGCCAAGCAAGGCCCGCATTCACCGCGGCGGTGAAGACCAGCAGCTTGCCAATAAAGCCGGCGAACGGGGGAATGCCGGCAATAGAGAAGAGCAGCATTGTAAACAGCGCCGCCATCCACGGCTGGCGCTGGGCCATGCCCGCAAGATCGGCAACCGTCTCCGCTGGCTGGCCGTTTCGGCGCATGGCGAGGATAAGCGCGAAGATGCCGATGTTCGCCGGCAAGTAGAGCGTCAAATACAGAAGCGCCGAGGACGGCCCCTGCTCCACCCCGGCGGCCAAGCCCATCAGCGCAAAGCCCATATTGCCGATGGACGAGTATGCCATGAGGCGCTTCAAATTCGTCTGCATCAGCGCGGCGATCGAACCCCACACCATCGAGATCGCGGCGAGCGCGACGACGACTTGGCGCCATTGATCTTCGAGTCCAGCGAAGGGTTCATAGAGCACGCGGGCCATCAGAGCGACAGCGGCCACCTTCGGCGCGGCCGCGAAGAATGCGGTGATCGGGGTCGGCGCACCTTCGTAGACGTCCGGCGTCCACATGTGAAATGGCGCCGCACTCATCTTAAAGGCGATGGCGCAGAGCATGAGCACGAGACCGAATGTGACGCCCAGCCCGCCCGCGCCCTCGCCGATCGCCGCGGCGATCGCATCGAAGCGGATCGATCCGGTGAAGCCGTACACAAACGACGAGCCGAACAGCAGCACGCCGGACGCAATGGCGCTGAGCACGAAATATTTGAGTCCCGCCTCTGAAGAGTGCGCATCGTCACGCCGCCAGGCGGCGAGCACGTAGGCCGAAAGGCTCTGCAGTTCGACGCCCACATAAAGGCTGATGAGATCACGCGCCGAGACCATCACGAACATGCCAAGCACGGCGAGCACGATCACCACGGGAAATTCGAAACGCCGCTCTTTAGTCTGGATGAAGTGATCGGCGCCGAGGGCGAGTGTGGCGGCAGCGGAAAGCGCAACCAGCACCTTTGCGACTACCGCGACGCCGTCGACCACCATCGCGCCTTGGAAGAGTTCGACCGGCGCAACGGGGCTATTCGTCAGCGCAACCCCGCCGGCAGCAACAAGCGCTACGATGGCGGCCGCTGATAGCCAGCCGAATATCCTCTCGTTCGACCAGGCGCCGATGACGACGGCGGCAAGGGCAAAGCCAGCCAGGATGAACTCCGGCCAAGCGTGTCCGTAGCTCGCCATCAGGTCCTGCATGGGCGAAATCATGGCTGGACTCCGGCAGCATAGAGGGCGGCGATGGCTTCAGCGGAACTGCGTGTGAAATCGAGCACGTAGCTGGGCGCGAGGCCCATGACGAGCGTCGCAATCACCAGCGGGATGAACGTGATCCACTCGCGGGCGTCGAGATCGCTGATGCCGTCAAGCTTGGGGTTCTCGATGAC
>DASPMA010000503.1:0-2446 GCA_035627335.1 Binatia bacterium | reverse complement strand
CCTCGGTGCTCGGCGCCCCGGTGAAGTATTCGCCCGCGCCGGAGATGAAGGCCGCGCCTGAGCCAGCGCCGCAGATCGAGCCCGCGCAGCGCCTGACCGAGATTCTGAAATCCGAGCCGGCTACCGAGACGTTGCTGCTCACGCAGGTGGTCGCCAACGATGCGGTCGAGGACGAAGCGGGCGAGATTGTCACCGCGCACGCCAAGCCCGTGGCGCGCTCGCTCGACAATGTGCGCGAAGCTACGCGCGTGGCGTTCGAAGCCGCCGAAGCCAAGCGCCGCCAGCGCAAGCGCTTCTTCTTTTTCAAGGCGCCGGAGCTGTCCAACAAGTTCGAAACCGCCCCGCAGGGCGTGCAAGTCGACCGCCGCCTGCGCGCTATGCGCGCCCTGGGCGATCAGCCGCGCAAGCAATTGCCGGAATGGGCGCCGTCGTTTGAAAACATCGGGCTTGTCGCGCTCCTTGTGTTCGGTCTCGCGCTGCTCGCATTAGGCGGTTCGCTGCTGTTTGACGGCGCCGGCGACCTGGTTTCCATCGCCGCCGCCGGCGCCCTCGTCGCGCCGGGCCTGGCCGCTGCCCTGATGGCCGCGTTCGGGCTTTGGCGCAGCCAAGGCGACACAGCCACGGCCTAAATTTCTTTCCCCGTAAACGCTGGTGACCCTTGAGGGGCGGGAGCAATCCCGCCCCTCTCTCTATTCGCGGAACAGCTCGCCGCGCGACGCATTTCTCTCAAGCAGCGTGACGGAGAAAAAATCATGCCGGCAAAATCCAAAGCACAGCAGAAGGCCGCGGGCGCGGCGCTCTCCGCCAAGCGCGGCGAGACCAAGCCTTCCGAACTGATTGGCGCCTCGCGTCAGATGTACGATTCAATGAGCGAAAAGCAGCTCGACGAAATGGCCTCGACCAAGCGCAAGGGCAAACCCAATTACACGCCCGATAGCCCGATCCCCGCCAAGAAGGCCGCGCGCAGCCGCGCGGCCAAGAAGGGCGCGAACACCCGCGCAGCGAACAAGTCGGCCCGCCGTACCGCTACGAGCAAAGGTAAGAACACCAACGCCAAGACCAAGTCGAAGAAGGCCAATCGGCCGAAGCGTTCGCCGAAGAAGGCGGCGCGGCGCCGTTAGTTCGGTTATCGGTTATCGGTTGTCGGTCGTCGGGGTGCAGGACTACGCCCGATAACCGATCCCCGATCACCGAGAAAAAATCAAAAGGCCGCACCGTCGCCGGTGCGGCCTTTCCATTATCAGTCCCCATTGGGCTGACGGTTAGCGCACAAGCCCCAAGGAGCTTCCGCTCGAGGCGACCCGTGTGCTCCGAAAGACCCCTGACGGGTGATAATGAGACATGGATCACCTCCTTTCTTAAAGACCAAAGCCCGGCGGCAATCGCCGGGCCCACGAAGATAGGATGGGCTTGCCTCCGTTAAAAGTCGGTTGGCTAATACGCACTGCAGAAGGCGAATTAAGCGTGGTGCGGCGGACATGGAGGCGAAAATGCGGCGTGTGATCTTAAGCATGGCGCTCGGCGTGATTCCGTTCGGCGCACCCTCGGCACACGCTCAGACCGAAGCGCCAAGCGTTTCGATCGAAAGCTGCATTGCCGCAGCCGGCGCTTCCAATGTCGCGCTGCAAGCCTGCAAGGGCCGCGTCAGCGAGCCGTGCCTCGAGCGGCCGGGCGGCGAAACGACCGCCGGGGCCGGGATGTGCTTTGTTGCTGAAGAGGCCGCCTGGACGGCGCAGCTCAACGCGGCGCTGGCGCGCGCGCAAACCGATACGACACGCGCGTCTTTCCTCGCGCGATCGCAAGAGGCATGGCGCGCCTGGCGAGAAGCCGAATGCCGCTACCAAGCTTCGCTTTATGAGGGCGGCTCGCTATCACGCGTGATTGCGGCGAACTGCGTTGCCGACCTCACCGCTGACCGCGCCATTGCGCTCCTCTACGCCGAGCGTACAGCGGATCACTAGCGGGGAGGGCGTTGATGTTTCGCGCGGCAATCGTCTTGGCGTTGGCGGTGTTGACGTGCGCGCCGGGGCACGCCGACCCGTTTGAATCTTACAATCCGGATTTCGTTGGAGATTGCGTCGCCGCCGCCGGCGCGGATGAGAGCGTGCTGCGCGCCTGCCTCGGCGCCGGCGCGACGCCATGCATCGCCGCCGAAGGTTCATCGACGATGTCCTACGTGCTCTGCTGGGATCGCGAAGCCACGACGTGGCGCGAAATGATCGAGCGCGCGGCCAACGACACGACTACGCGCCATGGCTACCGCGATCCCCAACGCCTCGCTGCCGCCAACACGGCATGGGAAGCGTGGGCCGAAGCCGAATGTGAGTACTGGGCCTGGGAAGAGGGCGGCGGCGTCGGCGAACAAGTAGACCGCGCCCGCTGCCAAGCCCGCGTCAATGCCGAACGTGCGATTACGCTTATGGTTGCTGCCGCCGAACGCTGAAGG
>DASPMA010000502.1:0-3060 GCA_035627335.1 Binatia bacterium | reverse complement strand
TGCGCTACGCGAAGATTCCGGCGCGCATTCTCTCGGAGCAAATCGTGCGCGGAGGCGTCCGCCCGCGCTCGGCTATTACGCGCGAAATCGCCGCCGCCGACATAGCCGCGGTGTTCCAGCGCTACGGCGTCGATCTCATTGCCGAGCGCATCGAGAACGAAGATACAGTGCTCGAAGTGCTCGACCTCGACGTGCCGTACGGCCAAGGCCACCTGTTCGGCGCCCCGCGCGCGATCAAGGAGAGCCTGATGGAAGAAACCGCTCCGCCGCGGGACTTCTATCTGAAGCAACAGCAGCGCGGCGTCGCGTAGCGCAGTCAATATGAGTAGTCAGCCGGCACTGAGGGCGTTGCTCTCCTACTGACCACTCACTACTGACTACTGACCATGAAGATCGTCGCCATTACGGGAGGCTCCGGCGCGGGCAAGACCACGCTCGCGCGCGCTCTTGCTCGTCAACTGGGCGCAGGCGCCGTCGTCATCGCCGAAGACGACTATTATCGCTGCGCCTCTACGATCCGCGACTTCGACGCCGCCACGCACAATTTCGACGAACCCGCCGCCAAGGAGCACAACCTCCTCCGCGAACACCTAGCCCTGGCGAAAAGCGGCGAAGCGTTCGACAAGCCGGTCTACGATCTCGTCACCCACCGGCGACAACCGCACGTCGAACGCATTGCCCACGCCAATGCGCTGATCGTCGAAGGCATCCATCTTCTCGCCTCGCCCGAACTGCGCGCCATGTTCGACCTCAAAGTCTATATCGACGCCGACGAAGCGCTGCGCCTTGGCCGGCGCATGATCCGCGACGTCGAAATGCGCGGCCGCACGCCGCGTAGCGTGCTCACGCAATTCTTCACTACAGTGCGCCCCATGCACGACCAGCACATCGAACCCCAGCGCGCCTTTGCCGACATCGTCCTCACCTGCCCGTTCGACGTCACGCCAGAAAAGACAGACGCCGACGCCGCGCGCATCGCCGGGATGCTGACGTGACGCAAATCCTCGAAAGCATCGACGCCGTGGCCGACAAATACGACGCCGTGCTCTGCGACGTGTGGGGCGTCGTCCACAACGGCCGCACGCCCTACGCCGGCGCCATCACCGCGCTGCAGCGGCTCCGCGCCGCCGGCAAAACCGTGATCCTCCTTACCAACGTCCCCAAGCCGCGCTGGTCCATCCCGCCGCAGCTCGACCGCATCGGCGTGCCGGGCGACGCGTGGGACGTCATCGTCACCTCCGGCGACGCCATCCGCGCCGAACTCGCCGCGCGCGCTCCCGGCCCGATGTTCAAGATCGGCCCCGGCGACTACGACAAGCCGCTCTGGGAAGGCCTCGGCCTCGTCGAAGCGCCGCTGGCGGACGCGCGCTTCATCGGCATCTCCGGTCTCAACCGCGACGACGAAACACCCGCCGACTATGCCGCCATTCTGCGCGAAGCGAAGTCGCGCGACCTCGAACTCCTCTGCGCCAATCCAGACAGCGTCGTCCAATTCGGCGACAAGCTGATCTGGTGCGCCGGCGCCGTCGCGCGCGATTACGAAGCGATGGGCGGCCGCGTCGTCATGGCCGGCAAGCCGTACGCGCCGATTTACGAGCTGGCCTTCAAAGAACTTGCTGCCCTGCGCAGCAACGACAGATCCCGCATCCTAGCTATCGGCGACGGCCTCCCCACCGACATCGCCGGCGCCAACGCGCAAGGCCTCGACTGCGTCTTCATCGCCTCCGGCATGCACGGCGAAGCGCTGTGGACAAACGGCAAGCTGGACGTGGTGAAAGTCAAACAAGCGCTGAGCGAAGAAGGCGTTCGCGCTAGGTATGGGATGCAGGCGCTGGCCTAATATGGACCGCCGGCGCCCTCGCCGGCATGCACTCTAGTTGGCCGGCGAGGGCGCCGGCGGTCCATACACTAGAACGTCTCCACGCCCCATTCGTCGAACGCTTCGCCGATGTGGCTGTCGAAATCCCGCGCTTGGTTCATGTCTTCGCGCCCAGCGCCCTCGCCGCTGCGCCGCCGCGCCACGCCGCGGCCGAATAAGGCCGTCGGATTGCCCGGCTCGACTTGAAGCGCCGCCTCGAACGCGCGCCGCGCATTCTCCCACTCGCCGCCGCGCAATTGCAGAATGCCGCGGCAGAGCTGCGCATCCACCTGCTGTGAGTCAGCAGCCACGGCGGCCTCCGCATCGTTGCGCGCCTGCGCCAAGTCGCGCTCCTCGCGCAGGTTCAACCAACACCGCCCCGCACGCGCTTCGGCGAGCGTGCCGTCAAAGCGGATCGCGGCGTCATAGTCCGCACGGGCGCCGCCATTGTCCTGCAATCGCTCCTTCGCCCGCGCGCGATGGGCGTACGCCAGCGCCAAGCGCCCATCCGCGCTGATGGCGTCGTCGAAGTGTTCGATCGCTTCCGTGTACGCGCCGCGCTGCAATTCGATGTCGCCCTTGATGCGCAGCGCGTTCGCCGAAGCATTTCCGGCTTCGATCAGGCGGTCCACCAGCGGCTCGGCCGCGTCGAGCTGGCCGCTCGCCAGCAGAATCCCCGCGCGACCTTCGAGCGCCCGCGCATTGCTCTCATCCAGGCGCAATGCTGCTTCGTATGCGCGCAGCGCCGGCGTGACCGAGTCTGCCTCATAATACGCGTCGCCCCGCAGCGCTTGCCACTCGGCGCGCGCCGCATCGTCCCCTTCGCCGCTCTCGATCAGCCGCGTGCACGCCGCCACCCGCGGCTCCACCGCGGCGTCGGCATCGGCGCATGTGGCGCGATCCAGCGCCAGAGGATCAGCCGGCTGACACGCTGCCAACGCCAACAACATCCCCGCCGCAAGCCAGCGCCGCATCCCGCTTCCTCCCACGTCAATCTAGACCATGCGCCGAACGCGCGCCTAGAGTGGCCGCCAAGCAACATGGGAGCCGCGTATGGCCAATTTGTTCGATTTGAGCGGCAAGAGCGCCATCATCACCGGTTCTTCACGCGGCATCGGCAAGGCCATCGCGCACCGGCTAGCCGAGCACGGCGCCAATGTCGTCATTTCCTCGCGCAAGGCCGACGCCTGCGAAGCGGCCGC
>DASPMA010000501.1:0-11026 GCA_035627335.1 Binatia bacterium | reverse complement strand
GCGGATGGGGAAGAAGAAATACGCCGATCCAAGTTCGCCGCTTGCAGGTTTGATCTAACAATATGGACCGCCGGCGTCCCCGCCGGCCAGCACAGCGATAACAAGATAAAGCGCCGCCCGAACCAACCGCTGTTGCCGGCGAGGGCGCCGGCGGTCCATATTTCCTCGCATGGATCACGCCGGCTGGCGCTCACGTGGATACTTGCCGCATTGCGATGAACGCGGACTCGTTCAGCACATCGTCTTCGGCTTAGCCGACGCGCTGCCCAAGTCCGTTCCATCCAACATCACCGATCCCTGGAAGCGTGCTGAATGGGCTGATCGCGAACTCGACCGCGACTACGGCAGCCGTTTGCTCGCAAGGCCGCAGCACGCCGCCGAAGTGCAACGCTGCCTGCTGCACGACGATGGCGAACGCTACGCGCTGGCGGCGTGGTGCATCATGCCAACCCACGTGCACGTCGTGGCCGAGCAGTTCGACGGCCATCCGCTCGCCGACGTCGTGCAGTCCTGGAAGTCGGTTACCTCGCACGCCATCAACAAAGCCGAAGGCCGTAAAAGCTCCCTCTGGCGCCGCGAATACTTCGACCGCTTCATGCGCTCCGAAGACCAGTTCAGCTGGACCGTCGACTACGTCGAACGCAACCGCGTCACCGCCAAACTCGTTGAGCGCCCCGAAGCCTGGCCATACTCCTCAGCCAGCTGGCGCCGCTAATAACATGAACCGCCGGCGCCCCGCCGGCCAGCAGAGCGCTCAAACCACGCCCCCAAATCCCCCAACGCCCGCTCCGCCAGCGCTAGCTTCTTCGCGCGCCCGCGTTCTTCGCCTTTGAGCTTCTTCCCATCCGGGCCGTGCGTCGGCGCGGCGATTTCCGGAAATAGACCGAAGTTCACATTCATGGGCTGAAACGAGCCTTTGCCGCTGACAATATGTCCGCCGGTCACATGCGCGAGCAGCGCGCCCAAAGCCGTCGTAGCAGGCGGCGGCTCAACGGCGCGTCCCAAACGCTCCGCCGCAGCAAAGCGTCCGGCTAACATCCCCATTGCGGCGCTTTCGACGTAGCCCTCAACGCCCGTCACTTGCCCCGCAAACCGCACCCGCGGCTCGGCGCGCAAGCGCAGCGTGGCGTCGAGCAGCTTCGGCGAATTCAGAAACGTATTGCGATGGATGCCGCCGAGCCGCGCAAAGCGCGCGTTCTGCAAGCCGGGGATCATGCGGAAAATCTCTTCCTGCGCGCCATATTTCAGCTTGGTCTGAAAACCCACCATGTTGAACAGCGTGCCGAGCTTGTTGTCTTGCCGCAGTTGCACCACCGCGTGCGGCCGCTTGCCGACGCGCGGGTCCATCAGCCCCACCGGCTTCATCGGCCCGAACCGCAGCGTGTCGATCCCGCGCTCCGCCATCACTTCGATCGGCAGGCAGCCTTCGAAGTAAGGCGTGTTCTTTTCCCATTCGCGAAACTCAGTCTTCGCGCCAGCATTCAGCGCATTAATGAACGCCACGTAGTGCGCCTCATCCATCGGGCAGTTCACATACGCCGTTTTGTCGCCACCCGGACCCTCCTTGTCGTAACGCGACTGCTTCCAGGCGATCTCAAAGTCGATCGAGTCTGCGTGCACGATGGGCGCGATGGCGTCGAAGAAGGCGAGTGAGTCTTCGCCGGTCAGATTGCGGATGGAGTCAGCCAGGGAGGGCGAGGTGAGCGGGCCGGTGGAGAAGATGACCTTCTCATCTTCGTGCGTGAGAAGGGCATCGAGAGACTTCACCTCTCCGCGCTCGACGCTCACCAGCGGATGCGCCGCCAGCGCCGCGGTCACCGCATCCGAAAACACATCCCGATCCACCGCCAACGCGCTGCCCGCGGGCACTTGCGCCGGCTCCGCGCTCGCCATCACCAGCGACCCAAGCCGCCGCATCTCTTCGTGCAACAATCCCACGGCGTTGCCGCGCCAATCGTCCGAACGGAACGAATTGGAACAAACCAGTTCGGCGAACTTCTCCGTCTTGTGCGCGTCCGTCATGCGCACCGGCCGCATCTCATGCAGCACCACCGGCACGCCGGCGTTCGAGAGCGCCCAGGCCGCTTCCGAGCCTGCCAATCCGCCGCCGACGACATGCACTGGTTTCGTTGATCCTGTCATGGCCGCCTTATAGGGTGGCGCTGGGCAAATGCGGAGAGGGCAGATGTTGCGACCGGCAGCGCTTGCGGCAGGGATAGTGTGGGCATCCTGCCTAGCGGCGTCCGCGCAGACGCCGAATCCCATCGTCCAGCACTACCGTGCTTACCAGGCCGCCCTCGACGCCAACGACCTGGCTGCGGCGGAGCGGGAAGCGGCCGCGGCGCTAGTTGCCTCGGAAGCTCGCGATGGCGATGGCGGCCGCACGGCGGTGCTGGCGCTCAACCTCGCCTCGGTTCGCTTCCTCAATAACAATGCAGCAGGCGCGTTGGAGCCTGGACGGCGCGCTCTCTCGCTCTCTCATTCTGCCGGCGAAGCTCAGTCTGGGGTGTCGCCGATATTGGCTCAGCTTATCGTCGGCCGCGCGGAACTGGCGACCGGCGACGCAAGCGCTGCGGAGCGGTTGTCGGCTGCGCTCGAGGCCGCACAACAGGCGCGCTTGGCGCCAGAAGAAATCTACGATGCGGCAAGTGAACTCGGCGCCTGGGCGTTCCAGCACGACCGGTTTGGTGAGTCGCGGCAAGCGTGGTCGGTCGCAGCTTCCTATGCTGAAGGTTCACGCTTCGGCGCCCAGTTTTCGCGCGCCAGTTCGTTGACGGGCGGGGCCGCCGCAATGCTGATGGCAGATCTGCAAGGAAGGCGTACGGAAGAACTCTCGGAGGGCGTCGCGCGTGATGCGTGGCAGATGCTCAATGAGGCGGTGATAGCGCTGCGGCCGTTGGCTGAGATGAATACCGACGGCGACGTGACGCTTGCGCAGCGCAGCTACGCCCAATCGCTCGCCTGGCGCTCGATCCTTCGGGCGAAGCTCGAAACCCATAGGCAGGAGGTTCCGGCCTACGCCGAAGCGCAAGGCGATGCTGACGGCTTTAGCGAGGTGGATGTTCCCGCCACACCGACGCCATTGCCGCGATGCCTCGTACGCGTCGTTCCGCGCGACAATTCGACTCTCTTTCCGAGTGAAGCGTTGACGGATCGCCGCATCGGCGCAGTTGCCGTTCGCTTTCGTATTAACGAGGACGGAAGGCTGGAGGATATTCAATCCCTCGCGGTCATCGGGGGCGAGGACTTCGGCGAGTCGGTTGAGCGCCGGCGGAGCAACTGGCGCGTACAGCGCCGTGACGACTCGCCCTCGCCCTGCCGGATGGGGATGTCCGTCATCACGCCAATCGCGTTCCGCCAGTAGCAGCTGCCTGGCCGGCGAATTTACAAATTGATGGTTGGAGGCCCTCGTGCCAAACGCTGCACATGGCAGGAAACGTTCCCATTCGTGAAAGCGTCGGCGCAGCGCTCAGATTTGTTCGCGAGAACATCCGCTTCATCGCCGTCGCGAGCGTGGCTGGCGCGGCGGCGCTGACGTTGATCGGCGGCCTCAACCTCGTTGCGCCGCAGTTCGGGTTTGTGACCACCATCGTCTCAAGCGTCATGCAAGCGATGGTGTACGCCGTATTCCTAGGCGCCTCTCTGTTTGGGAGCGCCGAGGCGCGCACCCGCTGGCTGAACGACGGCATGCGCGTATGGGCCGCGATGGCGATCATCGGCTTTTTTCTCTTCATTGTGATGTTCGTGGCGTTTATCATTGCCGGCATCGTCATGGCGGCCGGGCCACTCGCGCCCTACATGAGCGACCTGACGGAGGCCGGCAGCGATGAGGCGGCGGTCATGGCCGTGATGGTCCGCTTCGCCGAGGCCAACCCCGTCGCGGTGCTGCTGTTCACGCTTTTCTTCGCTACGATCTGGATGTTGCTGACGTCGCGGCTTTATCTGGCCGCGCCGGCGACGGTGGATCAGCAGCGCATCCTTTCCTTCGAGACTTGGTCGTGGACCAAGGGCGCCATGCTGCGCATCACGGGCGCGCGCCTGCTGCTGCTCATCCCCGCCAACCTCTTCGTCGGCGCCATTGGCCACCTTATTGGGCGATTGGTTGACGTCGACACGCTCGATCCGGTGACACATGCGGCCGCCGCCTCGTCGAATCCCGCCGGTTATCTGGCTTTCGTGTTCGTAACCGGCGTGCTGACTTTTGCTCTCTATTCCGCATTGGAGGCCGGGCTTTCGAGCTATCTTTATCGCGGACTAAAGCCCGCCGAGGCTCAGACGCCGCCGGCATAAGGCTCGACCGGCGCGGGGCGCTCAGCTAGACACCCGCTCCCCATGGCAGCATCCCGTCCTTACGTCGCCGACTTGCTGCGGCTCGCCGGTCCCGTTGCGCTTGCGCGCCTCGGCATCATTGGCATGGCCATTGCCGACGTTATCGTCGTCGGCCAGTTGGCGCCGGACGAGCTGCCGCACCAGGCGCTCGGCTGGGCGCCTACGGCCGTGTTTCTCGTCGCGGCGATAGGGTTATTGCAGGGCGTCCAGATCTGGGCGGCGCGTTCGATTGGCGAAAGGAATCCCGAGGGCGCGGGCGTCGCTTTGCGGCGCGGCCTCGTCCTCGCATTTGGCGCGGGCCTCATCTCAGCCGCGCTGATGTGGCTCGGCGGCGAACGCTTGTTCACGGTGTTCGGCATTGAAGGCGATCTCGCCGCGCCGTCGACGCCGGTGATGATGATTCTCGCTCTCTCCATCCCGCTGCATCTTCTTTATGTGGCCGGCACGTTCTTTCTCGAAGCGATCAAGAAACCCGGCATTGGCACAGCGGTGATGTGGGCCGCGAACGTCGTCAACCTTGCGCTGAACCTGTGGTGGGTGCCGGATCACGGCGCAGTCGGCTCTGCATGGGCAACGGTGGGCGCGCGCGTGTTCCTTGCCGGCGCTCTACTCTCATGGATCTTCTTCCTGCGCGACGGCGCGCATTACGGCGTGCGCAAAATCGGCGCGCACGGGCCAAGCTATCGCGCGCTGCTGGCGGTAGGCATCGCGGCGGCTGTAAGCCAGGCTGTCGAGGCGGGCGCCTTCTCGGCCATGACTGTGATCGCGGGCCGGCTTGGCGCAAGCGTGGTCGCCGCCTATCAGATCATGCTCAACTTAATGGCGCTTGTTTTCATGGTGGCGCTGGGGCTTGCGGCGGCGACGGCGGTGCTGGTGTCCGAAGCAATTGGCCGACAGGCGCCGCACGATGCGGCGCGGGCGGGCTGGACCGGCATCGGCTTGAACGCCTTGGCGATGATCATCGCCGCTGTCGCGATCCTCGTCTTCGCACAGCCCATTGGCCATGCCTACACAGCGGACGTTTCCTTGGCGGCGCTCATCGCCTCGTTGATGTGGGTGGCCGCGCTCGCGCTGCATCCCGATGGCGCGCAAGTGGTGACAGCGTCAGCGCTGCGCGCGCGCGGCGATAATTGGTTTCCGACCTTCAGTCACATCCTGGCTTATGCCGGCGTGATGCCGATCCTTGGCTACTGGTTCGCCGAGCATCAGGGCATGGGCGTCGCGGGACTCCTGTTTGCGATTTTCTGGTCGAGCGTGCTGAGCGCCGCCGTTCTGTTGCTGCGCTGGTGGGTGCTCGCCCGCATGCCCGCGCCGGCATGCGTCAGCGACACGCCGATAGCCGGCGTCTGCGAAGGCGAAGTGCGCGACCGCTAGGCCGGTGCGCCCAGAATCCAGCCTTCCTCATGCTCGACAACGTCGCGGCGCGGATCGTCCTTCGCCGGCCCGAACATGGCCGCCAGCTGACCCTTCTCGTCAAGCGCGTTGAATCGCTCACACGCCCCGCGCACCTGCGCTTCGTCCTTCACCTCGCGCCCCGAGGGTTTTGTGCCGAACATGCTGGGGTAGATTTCGGCGATCACCGCGTCGATGTCTTCAAGGTCTGCCGGCGCCAGCGCACGCCAGCCCGTCTCGAACGGCCAGAGCTTCATGGCGCGCGTGTCGCGCAAGCGTTTGACCACAGGCAAACCCGTTAGCGCCTGACCGCCGACAGAGCCCTGGTAGTAGAGTTTCCAGATCGGCGTCGGGCCCTTGATCGCCTGCTCCGCAAAACGGAACTCAGGCAGGTCCGCCGGCGTGTGTTCGCGGGGACGCTTAGTGGAGAGTGTCGCCTGTGCATCGCGTTCAGGCGCGCCCCAGAACGGGAAAGCTTCGCCCGTCATCAGCCTGTTCATTTTGGCGCCGACTTGGAAGCGATTGTTGGCGTTGTTGGGCTTGTCTTTCATTTCCCGGGCCACGAAGTCCATCAGCGCACGCCATGGCGCGCCGTCGAGCTTCAGCGCGGCGGCCGTGCCGCGCGGAAGAGCGAGCGGGAAATCGAAGCCGACAAGAACCCGCTCGCGCTTGCGCTTCAGATCGTCGAGAACCGCGTTAAGCAACGTCTCGGCTTCGGCGCGGGTCGGTGGGTTGTGCGCTTCGAACGCCATCTGGAAGCGGACGTTGCGCTTCAGCACACCCACCCAGATGGAATCAGGGCCCGTGGCCGGCTTGGCCGCCGCGCTCCAGTCCACCATCACGTAGGCCTGGAAGAGCCGAACGCTCATCTCAATCTAGTTTGACCAGCATTTTGCCGGTATTGGCGCCAGTGAAGAGATTGAGGAACGCTTTCGGCGCATTCTCGATCCCGTTTTCGACGGTCTCTTCCCACTTCACTTTGCCCTCGCGCACCCATGCGCCCATGTCGGCGTAGAATTGCTCGCGCATATCCAGGAAGTCCGAGACGATGAAGCCCTGCATCTTAATCCGCTTGCCGACGATGTAGGACATGTTGCGCGGCCCGGGCTGCGGCTCAGTGGCGTTGTAGACCGAGATCATGCCGCACTCGATGAAGCGCGCGAATGGACGCGCAACTTCGAGCGCCACCTCCAGATGCTTCCCGCCGACATTGTCGAAATAAATATCGACGCCCTTCGGGGCCGCGGCGCGCACGTTTTCAAGGAGGTCGCCCTCCTTGTAGTTGACGACGTGGTCGACGCCGAGTGACTTCAGCCATTCGAGCTTCTTATCCGAGCCGGCTGTGCCGATCACCGTACAGCCCCTGATCTTTGCGATCTGACAGACGTTCGCGCCGACGGCGCCGCCGGCGGCGGAAACTAGCACCGTATCGCCCTCCTTGGGCTCGCCGATGCGATGGAAGCTGGTGTAGGCGGTCATTCCTGGCATCCCGAGCACGCCGAGGAATGCTTGCGGGGGAATGCCCTGGGTCGGCAACTTGTTCAGCGCCGCGCCTGACGCGACAAAGGCTTCGCGCCAGCCGAACATGCTTTCCACCCAATCGCCTGGCTGGAATTTCGGATCGTTTGAACGCACCACTTGTCCCACGGCGCCGCCCTGTAGCGGCTGGTTCAGTTGGAACGGCGGCACGTAGCTTGGGCGATCGTACATGCGCCCGCGCATATACGGGTCCACCGACATCCAGGCGTTGCGCACTTCCACTTCACCGGGACCGGGCTCGGGCAGCTCCACGACGGCGAGGTAAAAATTAGTCGCGTTCGGCATGCCGGAGGGCCGGCTCTCCAAGCGGATTTCCTGCGACCGAGTCGCCATTGTGCGTCTCCCTGCTATCTCTGAAGCACCCTAAGCGGGCGCCCGCCCAGTTCAAGCTGAACCGGAGCGCTGGACAGGCGAGGGCGGCGCGCCGCATAACCCGGCCCTTCCGATTTCGAGTCTTACCTTATGTCCATCCGTCTTCGCTTCGCGCCGTCCCCTACGGGACGGATTCACGTCGGCAATGTGCGCACCGCACTGCTGAACTGGCTGTTCGCTTTACGTGAAGGCGGACAGGTGCTGCTCCGCATCGACGACACGGACCTCGCGCGCTCCACCAAGGAGTTCGAGCAAGGCATCGAGGACGACCTGACCTGGTTGGGCCTTGCATGGCAGGAACGGGCGAACCAGTCGCATCGCTTCGACGCCTACGAGCAAGCGGCGGCGAAGCTGAAGGCCGACGGGCTGCTTTATCCGTGCTACGAGACGGAGGAGGAACTCGATCGCCGCCGCAAGATCGCACAGGCGACCGGAAAGCCGCCGGTGTATGACCGCGCGGCGCTCAAGCTCGGCTCCGAGGATCGCGCCAAGCTCGAAGCGCAGGGCCGTAAGCCGCACTGGCGGTTCAAGCTTTCCGGCGCGCGCAAGGATTGGGTTGATGTCGTGCGGGGGCCGCAATCGATTGACACGGCTTCCCTCAGCGATCCAGTGCTCATCCGCGAAGATGGCGCCTTCCTCTACACGCTGCCGTCCGTGGTCGACGATATCGACTTCAAAATCACGCACATCGTACGCGGCGAGGATCACGTCACGAACTCGGGCGTGCAGATCGAGATATTTGAAGCCCTCGGCGGTCCCGTGCCGGCCTTCGGCCATTTCCCGCTCCTGGTCGGCGCCGACGGCGGCGCGCTGTCGAAACGCCTGGGCTCGCTCTCCATTCACGAACTCAGCGCTGAGGGCTACGAACCCATGGCAGTGCTGTCGCATCTCGCGAAAATCGGCACTTCCGATCCGGTTGAAGCTCGCACTAGCCTCAAGCAGCTCGCCGACGAGTTCTCGTTCGAGAAGATCGGCCGCGCGCCGGCGCGCTTTGACCCGGAAGAACTGAAGCGCGTGAACGCCGCCGTGCTGCATCAGCTCGATTACGCGACCGTGAAAGAGCGCCTCGCCAAGCTCGAAGCGGACAAGGGCGAGGACTTCTGGAACGCGATCCGCGCCAACATTTCCTTGCTGCCGGAAGTGCGCCAGTGGGCGCACATCGTCGAAGGGCCGATCGAGCCGTTCGTGTCGGATGCGGCTTTCGTCGCGGCCGCGCTCGAAGTGCTGCCGAAAGGCGCTTACGACGCTTCGACCTGGAGCGCGTTCACGAACGCGGTGAAGGAAAAGACCGGCGCCAAAGGCAAAGCGCTGTTCATGCCGCTGCGCCAGGCGCTCACCGGACTGGATCACGGCCCGGAAATGGCCGCGCTATTTCCGCTGATTGGCGAGGAACGCGCGCGCAAGCGCCTGTCAGGTCAAACGGCCTAGCTTACCACCAGAACTGGCGCGCATTCCGCGCTGACTGGTGGGCTGCCTTGCCATTGGCGCTTGCCGCGCGCGATGGCTTCGGTGGCCGAGCGCAGGCGGATCTTCCAGTGGGGATCGTCCATCCGGATCGCCGGCCAGCGTCCGAGGTAAAATGAGAATGCATCCGGCATCGGCGTCTCGTCGAGCACGATCGGCACAATTGGCTTGTCGAGTTTGAAGGCCGTCGCGATCTCGCCGCGGATCGTCGCCGCGCTGTAGGCCGCCGCGGAGCAGAACACCACCATTGCGCGGCACGCGCAGAGGACCGCCGCTGCATCGCGACGGTAGCTCGGGCCGGAGGGCAGGTGCGCGTGGTCGATCCACAGCACGTGCCCGTCGCGCTCGATCAAATCGAGGATCGGCCGGAGGCGTGTTTCATCCTCGGGAACACACGCGACGAATAGGAAATGGCGCAACGCGCTCAGGCGCCGCGCTGTGGTCAGGCTTGGCCGCGTGCGTTCGACCTCGTTCATGAGGCCGATGAACCGTCCCGGCCGCGTGCGCGCCACGTTCCACATGCGGGATGTGAACCGCATAGTTGGCTTCCGGTTCGCGCGCATCGGCGTCGCACCGGCCGAATCGGAACGAAACTGGCCATTCTCGCGCTTATGTGAAGCGCCAGTGATTCAGCTCACCCCGGCGCGCCGACACTCCCTCCGCGCCGACGGGCTCTTCGGTCGCGCTGGCGAGCCGCGCGACGGTCTCGACGTCCGCACCTTCGATGCGCGCCAGGAAGCGCTCGCCGCGCGGCGTGCGTGCCACCACCACCCCAAACTGCGCCGCGCCCTCGCGATCATGGAGGATGGTGTACGTCTCGACCCGCCCTGGCCCAGCGTACTCTTCCACGAGCGCCGGCGCCTCGCCTCGCTGCGCATCAGCATCCGCCTGAACATTGAAGTTGTGCGGCTCTGCTGAAGACGGGTCGCGCGCCAGCACGATGCAATGGTTTGTATTTGCGAAGCCGCCATTGCCGAACAGCAAGCCCGTGCGCCCGTCGCGGCGCAGGCGCTCCGTCATCGCCGCGATCGCGTGACTCATATAATTGCCGACGGGCCCGCCGGCGAAGGTCAATCCGCCCGCCACGGACATCGGTCGATCAATCGGCCAATGCACAACACGCCGCGCAAGTTTCGGGATGCACGGGAAGCAGGAATAGAGTTCGATAGCGTCCAGATCGCGTGCGTCGAGACCGTTAAACGCCAGCGCTTTATGCAGCGAAGTTTCCAGGGCGATCGAGCGGTCGTAGCCTTCCCGCGCGAGCACATCGCTCGGTTCGCGCGCCGCTGCGCCGTAGCCGACAAAGACGAGGCGTTCCTCTGCCACGCCCATGGCGCGCGCCTTCGCGAGGCTCGTGACGATGAACCCCGCGCCTTGATTCACAGAGGCATTCGCGACCATCAGCTTGGTGTAGGGAAATGCGATCGGCCTGTTCTGCGGCGACGGCGTAAGGATCTCTTCTGGCGTGACCGGCTTGCGCAGCCAGGCGTGCTCGTTGGCCGCCGCCACTTGGGAGAAACGCGACCAGATCTCGGCGCTCTCGCGCTGCCCCTGCGCGAGCGTCTGCCCAAACGCTGTGCGGCTTGCGTTCTCGTACAGCGGATAAACGTCAGTAGGCGCAACCAGCCCATACTTCTGCCGCAGCGGCTTGGCCGAACGCGCCGCCGCTTCGCGCACCGCATTTTTGTCGCCAGCCGCAGCCGCAGCCCGGCGCGCAGCTGTGCGCAGGGCTTCGCCGCCGACAACCGCCGCGACCTCGATCTCGCCAACGCGTATGCGTTCGGCCGCTTCGTTCAACAGCAGCACTGGGCTCTCGCCGCTGGGATATCTGGTCTTGGTGCAGAGCCGGGGCGCCGCGCCGAAAGCGGCTGCAAGGCGTTCGGGCATCTCGGTGAGCCGCGGAAACGAGAGCTGATCGACCACCGCGAGC
>DASPMA010000500.1:0-3124 GCA_035627335.1 Binatia bacterium | reverse complement strand
TCGCCGCCGCCCGCCTTCAGACGGTGCGCGATCACATGCATCTGGAAACGGTGCACGATTGGGACGGCGTGATCGCCACCTTCGCGCATCCGCGCTACGAAATGTATGGCGGCGGTCAGGTGTTCGACGGCGAGGCCGCGGTGCGCGACTATTTCGCGCTCTCACGCACGCCCTTTCCCGACCAGGGCAACGAGATCATCGCCATCGCACATGAAGGCGATACGGTGCTGGTGGAGTTCTGGCTGACGGGAACGCATACCGGGCCGCTGAAATTCGGCGGCCGTACGATCGCACCGACGGGCAAGAGCTTTCGCGTGCGGATGTGCGCGTCCTTCGAATTCGCGCCCGGCAGCGACAAGATCGTGTGCGAACGCCCTTACTTCGATCAGGGGGCGGTGCTGCGGGCGCTCGCCCTCGTCTGAGTCACCCCGCGCGGCGCACGTAGTGGATCACCCAAGCATCCGTCCAGGTCGCGCCGGCATCGGCGCTGCTCTGCCAGCGCCACGTGAAGCTGTCCGGCGTGATGTCTTCGAACACCATGCGCTGGTGCGGCGCGTTTTCGGTGACGCGCGTGGTATGCAGGATGAAGTCATCGCCCACCGGACCGCCGGTCAGCGCGAAATAGCCGCCCTGATTGTCGACCCAAGTCTGGCGCCATTGGCGGGTCGGGACGTGATAAGTCGACACTGAGTGGCCGATCAGGCCTTGCGCTTGCGGGCCGCCGTCGAATTGCTCCTGAATAACGCAATTGCCGTATTCGCGCGTGATGACGTTCGTTCCACCCGGCGCTTGGCTCGTGTCCGCCGTGTAGTGCGCGTCCCATGTGCCAAGCCAGAAATCCATTTGCCGGAATTCCGGGGTGGAGCATGGCTGGGTCTGCGCTTGTTGTTGCGCGTGGGCCGGCGCGAGCATGAGCGCCGTCGTTGCGGCCACGGCCGCCAGCATCATCCGCATGTGAGTCTCCATAGCCTTTGCGGCGACGCTAACGCGCATCGCTTTGCAGAGAATGAGTTTTGCTACCAACCACGCGCACAATCGACGAAGGCGCGTGCTGGCGCGACGAACGAACTATTCCGCGCGCTCGAACATTGGGCCGGAGCGAAACGCCAGCCACAACGCCATCCCGAGCGCGGGCCATTGAACCCACCAGCCCTCGCCGGTCGCCAGATCGAGCGCGGCGAGGACGGCTAGGATCACGCCGAAGCGTTGCGCCGAACTGACGAAGCGCGCGCGCTTCTCGCTGACCGACCGGCTTTGGCGGCGGCCCTTTGCCGGCGCGGCATTCCTGGCGGAGGCGGCGGCGCCTTGGTTTGTGCCGACGCTGTAAACCGCAACGCTGTCTTGGAAATTCTTCGGCTGCTTTTCGCCGAGATATTCGAAACCCACGGAGAGCTTCTTCTGCACCTGGTCATAGACCTGCTGGGAAATGAGGATGCCGCCGGGTTCGGCCATGCTCTGCAGGCGCGCGGCGAGATTGACGCCCTCGCCGAGGAGATCGTCGCCATCGACCATCACGTCGCCCAGATGGACGCCGATGCGGAAACGCAGATGGCCCTCGGTGTTGGCGTCGAGCTCGCGTTGAACTTCGATCGCGCACTGCACGGCTTCCACGACGGAGGGAAACTCCGCAATCAGTCCGTCGCCCGCCGTGTTGGCGATGCGGCCGTGGTGGCGGGCGATGAATTGGGAGAATACCGCGCGTGCGGCACGAAGGTCGCTCAGGGTGCGAACCTCGTCTGTCTCCATCACGCTGCTGTAGCCGGCGGCGTCAGCGGCGAGAATGGTGGTGAGCTTGCGTTGGACTTGGGACATCGCGGAACCCGGCTTACCGCGCGGTCGCGCTGAGAGCCAGCGCGGCGGGCTATGACGAATGGAAGAGGCCTTCGTAGGCCTATGGCAGTGCGCGCGAAAATCGCGCTGTCAGGGTCATAAAATGGCCCCGCGATTTTGGTCTAAAGCAGACGCCGCGCAGCTGCGCGCGGCGGCCAATCCAATTGACGAGACGCTGATCGTGACGCACGCCGACACCGCGCGCCTACGCCCTGCGCAGCTTCGAGCGCAACCAGCTCGCGTTATGAAACGCGCGCTGACGCGGCTGTCTGTCGCGGCCATGGCGTTCGGCCTTGCCGCTCTCGGCAGCGCCGATGGCGCGCTGCGTGCGCCTTCCAGCGGCGGCGCAGACGAGAAGCCCACGGCTGAGACAGCGGTGCTGATCCAGGCGCCGCCGGTGATCTGGGCGGTCGATAAGGATGGCGACGGCGCCACCGATTACTACAATCCCACCCACGGGGCGGTGCGCGGCGACGACGCGTTCGGCTCTGGTGATTTCGGCGCAAGCCGCGATGGCGGCAAACGCAAACATGAAGGCGTCGATTACGTCATCGCGCCGGGGGCGCCTGTGCACGCGCCGATCGCCGGCGAAGTGGCGCGGCTCGGCTACGCGTATCGCGGCGAAGGCGGCTATCGCATCGTGGAGATCGTCAATTCCGAGACCAAGGTCAAAGCGCGCGTGCTGTACGTGGCGCCCACCGTCGAGGTCGGTGATGTCGTCGTAGCGGGCCAGGAGATTGGCTCAGCGCAAGATCTGAACGCGCGCTATCCCGGCATCACCAATCACGTGCACGTCGAACTGCGTGACCGGCGCCAGCAACTGATCGATGCGACAGAGGAATTGCCGGCGCCTGCGATGCGCGCGCAGCGTCGCGTTGTGGGTCAACAGACGACCTGAGACGTTCGCTCAGGGCCGCGTATTGGGGCGGCGCCGGTAGGTGAGATCCCAGGAGACCACCCACTCGCCGCGCGTGTCGCTATAATACTCGCCCCATTGCCTGACGGAGTCCGCATCGAGCGCTTGAAAGCTCATGCGATGGCGCGAACCCGGCGGCGCGCCAGGCGGCGGTGCGCCGACATTGTCGAAGCGCATCACGCCGTTTGCGAAATTGCCGCGATAGGGCGTGCGCCGCCCGCTCGCATCGGCCCAGCTTTGATGCCAATGCCCATCCGCGGCGTCCCAGCTGTTGATCGAGTGGCCGCCGCCTGAGCCGAACGGGCGCCACTCTTCCAAAATCACGCAGCCCTGATCGAGCAAGCGGATGGTGCTTTCGGCGATCACCAATTCGGGATT
>DASPMA010000499.1:0-2792 GCA_035627335.1 Binatia bacterium | reverse complement strand
GCAATCTTGCTCTGATCGCCTGTCAACAGAAGGCCAAGGCCGCGCGTCACGTTGATGCCCGTGAGTTCGGCGAACGCCTCGCGCACTTCGCCTGAGGGCACGACAAAGGTAACCTGTCCGTCTGCGTTCGCTGCTGCGTCGCGCACGGAGGCGCCATAGCCGGTCAGTTGCAAACGTCCGTGAACGGCGCCGGTGAGCGGTTGGCGACCGCCGACTCGGAATATGGACTCAAGACGCGCATTGCTGAGCCGGACATCGAGATCGACACGCGGCGTGTCCCGGCGTGCGTTGATGGAGACGGCGCCGCCGACGCGCCCGCGGGTGAGGTCGAGCGTCATTGGATCGAGGCGCAGCAAACCCTCGTTCAGATTGATATTCACCGAGACGCCGCGCAAGGGCACGCGCTCGCTGCGAACACGCCGGGCGCTGTAGCGGACTTGTGCATCCATGTTGCGCACGCGGCTGATGTCGAGCTGTGCGTCCGGCAGGATCCGGCCTTGCGCCGCGAGATCAGCCGCCATCCGGCGCTGTTCGGCGGATGCCGTTTCGCCCGTGTCCGGCGGACCGCCCAGCACGGCCATCAAGTCGTCGAAGTCGAGGCTGTTGGAGCGGAAGTCGCCCTCGAACAGCATGCGTCCGTTTTCCTGCGGCGCGGCCGTCCACGTGCCGCGTACGTCGCTATCGCCGACGCGGCCTGCCACGCGAGGCATGCCGAAGCGGCGGCCTTCGCGCGTAAGCTGGCCGCGTAGATTGTATGGCGGCGTGTTCGGCAGTGCGAGGCCGACGAGATAGTAGAGGTCGGCAAGGTCTGGTCCCGATGCTCGAACATCGGCTTGCCAGGCGTTGAAGTTGAACGGGCGGCGTATCGAGCCTTCGGCCTCGATGCGGGTCCCGCCGGCGCGTACGTCAGCGACGAACGGGTAGGGGCGATCGCGACGGACATTGAGCAGCGGCGCGCCGGTGAGCGTGAGGTGGAACGGACGATTGTTCATGCGCCCTTCGCCGTTCAGTTCGAAGCGTCCGGGGTTGCGGGGATCGACGCTCTCTTCCGTGGTGAAGGTCGCGTCGAGCGTCATGCGCCGCTTTTCGTCAATCAGGCGAACGTGTCCATCGCGCAGCGCGAACTGGCGAATTGCCGGCAGATCGAATTGCCGGCCGGAAGAAGCACGCGAGGGCGACCAGTTGGAAACTGCCTGTGCGTTGCGGTAAAGCCAGATGTCCGCCCCTTGCAGATCGATGCGCACGAAATCGAAGCGGCCGACGAACAGGGGAAGCAAACGGACAGAAGCTTCGGCGCGGCGAACGACGGCGAAGCGTCCGCGTTCGCGAAATTGTTCGGGGTTGCCGATCCTCAGATCGTTCACGGTGAAATCCGGCGTCAAGGACCAGGGGTTCACGTCGAGATCTCCGGCGATGACGATTTCGCGCCCCGTCGCCGACGTCGCCATCCGACCAATCGGACCGCGCAGCGCGTTCCAATCGGCGAACGTGAGGAACAGCACCAGCGAGGTGACGAGCACGCCGAATACCCCGCCAGTCCAGATGCCGATGCGCTTCCACGGCGCAGCCGCAATACGCGACCAAGTCCAGCGCGCCCCGTCATGCACGCGCTTACCGGCGCGAGCACTCCAAGCGCGCGCGGCGCTTAACGTTTCCGACAGGCGGCCCGGCAGCGGCATGCCGGGCCAACGCGGGCGCGGAACTGGCCGTTCCCGCGCGTTACAGGTGCGGCCGATAGCCTTAACGCCCGACAGGGACTAGAGAAATGGCGCGGTTCGTGCGTGGCGGACCGGCTCGGTTATCCATGGCGCTCATCGCATTCCTCCCAGAGATCGCGGCCTTCCTGATCTTCTTCATGATGGCAACGCAGATCGCTCAGGTCGGTCCGATTCTGGTGCTGATCGAGTTGGCGCTGTTTGCGCTTCTGCTGGTGCTGCGCGCGCCGGTGGCGCTGCAGACAGCGCTCAGATGGTGGCCGCTGCTGATCGCGCCGATCTTGGCCGCGGTCTCCACGATCTGGTCCGATGCGCCGATGACGACGCTCCGCTACGGCGTCCAGTTCATGCTGACGGCCTATATCGGCGTGCTGCTGGCTCGCCTGATGACGCCGCGGCGTTTTCTCATCGTGTTCATGCTCAGCATGTTTGTGTTCTGCGTCGGCAGCATCCTTTATGGCCGCGAAGGCTCATCGGCGGAGGGCCTGGTGCTGATCGGGCTCACCGGTTCGAAGAACCAGATGGGCTATGCCGCGCAATTGCTGATGCTATCGGGCCTGGCGGTGCTGCTCCTGCGCGACGTAGAGCATTGGATGAGGTGGGTGGCCGCACTGGCGCTGCCGGTCGGCGTTTACATCCTGCTCGGCGTCAACTCGGCCACGGCCCTGCTCATGGGCTTCGGTGGCGCGGCGATGTTGCTGGTGCTGGCGTTCACCGAACGCATGCAGCCGGGCGGACGACTCGCGGCGATCATCGCCGCGCTGATCATCGTAACGCCGCTGCTCCTGCTCATCCCGGAAGCGCTGCAGGCTTGGGACTACTTCATCTACGATACGCTCGATAAGGACCCAACGCTCACCGGCCGCACAATCCTCTGGGCGCGGGCGGACGATCTGATCGCGCGCCGGCCGCTGCTTGGCTACGGCTACCAGGCGATCTGGATGGGAGATTCCACGGAAACCACTGCGCTCAAGCGCATGTTCGGCGTTATCGACGGACGCACCTTCCACTTCCACCACCAGTTCCGGCAAGTCGCCGTGGACACCGGGCTCATCGGGCTCGCGGCCTTTGTCGGCG
>DASPMA010000498.1:0-2333 GCA_035627335.1 Binatia bacterium | reverse complement strand
CGCGCCGGGATCGTGCAACATCGGCAGATCGAGCGTGTACTTCCACCAGTCCGTCTGTTCGGTCTGCCTGGACATCGTGTCTTCGTTCCCGCGCGAGTTCTCGTCGTTGTCATTGCAGTCGAGACCGGACGAGTGCGTCATCAGATGCGCCAGCGTGAGCTCCGATTTCCGGGGATCCGGATTGGCGAAAGGCCCACGCTCCGCCATCAGTGAATAAACGCGCGACTGGGGCCCGATCTCGACGCCGCGCCGCATGGCCGCGCCGAGCAAGACAGAAGCGTAAGTTTTCCCAGCGGACCGGATGTCATGCGCCGTCTCGCGGTCGTGGCCGAAGAAATATTCCTCGAGCACCAGCCTGCCACGCCGCGCCACCAACACGGAATGGATCAGAGACGGTTGGCGGGCGAACGGATCGCCATCGATAATCCGCTGCACAGCGCGGGCGAGCGCCGCGTTGTCGATTCCAACATCAGAACCTAGCGCCGTCCGCCATCCGTCGCCTGTTTCCGGCGGGCGTGTGTACACATACGGGCCGGGCGCGGCGCCGCGCGGAAACGCGTACGGAATGGCCTCCGCCGTTGTTCGCACCAGTTCGACAGGCTCGCCCGTCAAATTCACGCGCAAGCGATCCGGCGCGATCAGTTCCGCGTCGCGGCGCAGCTCTCCGCCGTCTTCATAAGGAACGAAGAACGCCACGTCCTCCCCATCGCGGCGGATGCGGAAGCGTGAAGCGCCGCCGATATCGTTGCGCTCGGTGTTGCGGAATGCGGCGACCCACCCAGCCTCGGGATCGCGATAGATGCGCAGATAGACCGACCATGTGTCCGCAAGCGGGATCGCTTCGCCACGCCAGACATTGCGCGTCGTTCGTGTCAGAGTGACCGGCGTCGCCAAACGCCGGCCGGAGTCATGCACGCGCCCAGGCTGCAACCAGAAGCCCTCAATAGTGCGACCGCCTCGCAGTGCGCCCCGGAAACCGCCATCGGGAAAACTGAAGACCAGCGCATCGGCGCCGCCTTCAAAATGCGCCTCTGCGGAGCCAATTTCCGCACGCCAACGCTCGCCGTCGCGCCTTATGGTCATCGGGATGATCTGCGCCGAGGGAGCAAACTCGCTGGCCCAATACCCTTCAAGCGAAGATGCATCCATCCCCTGCGCTCGCGCCGGCGCCAGGGAAAAAGCGAAGGCGACGGTCACCGCCAGAAGCGATCTTATCGGTATCCCCAACTTGCGCCCCATGTGCTGCGTGAGCCGAGCTCGAAGATCGCATGATTGCGCTGCAATTCGGCGCTAGCAAGGGTTCTGAGACGAGCGCATTCATTTCTGTTGCTGCAGCCACACGGCAATCACCGCAACAACACGCTTGCGCTCGAATGCGGTGAGTTCGCGGCCTGCCGCGATACCGTGCCATTTCTCCAAGCATCCACGGCAGCACGTCGCCGTTGCGTGCTGGGCGATGAAGACGGGATGGCCGCGCATCGGCGTTTGCTTGCCGTCGTTCTTCGGTTCTGCGTGAGCCAGCCGCTTATCGACGAAGTCGTGCGCGTGCGAGAGGACAACCTCCAAGCCTTTTTCCTCAAGATAGCGCCGCTCCTGTTCGCCCAAGCGAAAGCGGCTGCGAAAGCGCGACTTGGCGAGGCGCGCAAACAGGTCGTCGTCGCCGGCCATTACGCGCTGCGTTTTTCCGGCGCCGGATGCTCGGCTTCCTCGTCGAGCTCGCTGTCGACGGGCTTTTCCGGCTGCATGAGGTCTTCGGCAGCGTCGTTTGTGGTTGGAAGCGCCACAGGCGGCGCGACGTCGGGAGCGCGCTCGAGATTAAGCGCTTCGAGCGCGTCCTGCCCTTCGTGTCCGAAGAAGCTGCGCACGCGGATTTCCTGCTGCGGGTAAGGCACTTCGATGCAGGCTTTACGCAATGCATCGTCAATCGCCCACGTATAGGCGGCATTCATCGCCTTCGGACGCTTCACGGCCTCCAAGGTCGGCCAGACCACGAGTTCGAACTCGAGCGCGGAATCCGCAAAACCGGTCATCCAAACTTGCGTCTTCTGCGTCGGCGTGTCGGGCAGCGTGAACGGCACGTCATGTGCTGCGGCCAGTACGGCATCGCGCACCTTCTCCTTGTCGGCGCCGTACGCCACGCGGAACGGCACGTGAATGCGGCGTGTGTGTCCGCGCAGCGTCCAGTTGATCATGGTGTTTTCAATCAGCTTCGAGTTGGGCACGAGCAGATAGACGTTGTCGTTGTTGCGGATGCGCGTGGAGCGCGGGCCGATCTCCTGCACCACGCCACGCGTGCCGTCGGGCAATTCAATGTAGTCGCCGATGTGCAGCGC
>DASPMA010000497.1:0-10236 GCA_035627335.1 Binatia bacterium | reverse complement strand
GGCGAGAAGGATCGGGTGTTCCACTTCATGGGCGAACCAGACTCCAATCGCCACATCATTATCCAGAACGATGAAGCCGTCGTTTCACCGCCATGGTCGATCCATATGGGCTCGGGCACGGCGAGCTACACCTTCGTCTGGGCAATGGGCGGCGAAAATCTCGACTATACCGACATGAACCAGCTCGACATCTGCCAGCTGAAATGAGCGCGAGCCCGTTCGATCTCTCCGGCCAGGTTGCACTCGTCACCGGCGCCAATACAGGGCTCGGTCAAGCGATTGCGTTAGCCCTCGCGCAAGCCGGCGCGGACATCGTCTCCACGAGCCGGCGTCCGGCGGATGAAACAGTCGTGCAGGTGCAGGCGCTCGGCCGCCGCGTCCTCTCCATCGAAGCCGATCTCGCCACGATCGAGCCAATTGCTGGCATCGTCGACCGCACGCTGATGGAGTTCGGCCGCCTCGATATTCTCGTGAACAATGCCGGCATCATTCGCCGCGCAGACTCCGTCGAGTTTACCGAGGAAGACTGGGACGCGGTCATCGACACCAATCTCAAGTCCGCGTTTTTCCTCGCGCAGGCCGCCGGGCGTCATATGATCGCGCAAGGGCGCGGCAAGATCATCAACATCGCTTCCATGCTCTCCTTCCAGGGCGGCATTCGCGTGCCCGCTTACACCGCGAGCAAGAGCGGCCTGGCGGGCATCACCCGCCTTCTCGCGTGCGAGTGGGCGAACAAGGGCGTGAACGTCAACGCCATCGCGCCGGGCTACATGACAACGGACAACACCGCAGCGTTGCGCGCGGACGAGAAACGAAGCGCGGCGATCCTCGACCGCATTCCGGCCGGCCGCTGGGGTGAAGCTTCGGATCTCGGCGGGGCGGCCGTATTCCTCGCCAGCCGCGCCTCCGATTACGTACATGGCGCGATCATCCCGGTTGACGGGGGCTGGCTCGCGCGCTGAGTCGCGCCTAAGAGGTCTTCGTGGCTCGCTTCGTTTGTTTCGGCGAAATCATGCTCCGGCTCACCGCGCCTGCGGGAGAGCTGATGCTGCAGACGCCGCAGCTCAACGTGACGTTCGGCGGGGCGGAAGCGAACGTCGCGGTATCGCTCGCGCGTCTCGGCCACGACGCGCGCTTCGCGACCGTGTTGCCGGATAACACACTCGGCCAGGCGACGCTGACCGAGTTGCGGCGCTATGGCGTCGGCACGCAGTTCTGCGTGCTTGGCGAAGGCCGCATGGGTCTCTATTTCGTCACGGTCGGTGCAGGCGCGCGCGCTTCTGAGGTGCTTTATGACCGGGCCGCGTCTGCTTTTGCCCGCTTGCCCGATAGGATCGATTGGCGTGAAGCGCTCGCGGGGGCTGGCTGGCTGCACGTTTCCGGGGTCACGCCGGCACTCAGCAAGGCATGCGCCGATGCGGCGCTCAATGGCATGCGTGCGGCGCGCGCGGCGGGCGTCAAGGTCTCGTTCGACGCGAATTTTCGCGCCAAGCTCTGGGAAGCGCGCGGTGATGATCCCAGGCCGACGCTCGACGCCCTCTTCGCCGAAGCGGACGTCATGTTCGCCGATGAGCGCGATATCGGTCTGGTGACCGGTGAGAAGCCGGCGAACGAAGAGGCCGCCGCGCGGATCGCCTTTGCACGGTACACGAACCTGCAACGCATCGCCGCCACACGGCGCAAAGTACTCAGTGCAGACGCGCACGAGCTTAGCGCCGTCATCCTCACGCGCGGCGGCGCGGTTCGCACGCGGGCGCATGCGATAACTGGCATCGTTGACCGCATTGGCGGCGGCGACGCCTTCGCGGCCGGTGTGTTGCACGGGCTCGCGAGCGGCATGTCCGAGCAGCACATGCTTGATTTCGCCATCGGCGCGGCGGTGCTCAAGCATACGGCGCGCGGCGACTTCAATCTTGTCACGGCGGATGACGTCGATTTCTATCTCTCCAATTCCGGTGCGGACGTGCGGCGATGATCCAGACCGCGGAAGAAGTTCTCAAGCTATCGCCGGTGATGCCGGTCGTCGTGGTCGAGGACGTGGACGCCGCCGAACACCTCGCGCGCGCGCTGCTGGCGGGCGGCATCCGCACCATCGAAGTTACGCTCCGCACGCCGGCCGCGCTTGATGCGATCGCGCGCGTTTCTCATGCCGTGCCGGAGATGATCGTCGGCGCTGGCACGATCTTGAGCGCCGGCGATCTGGACGCCGCTGTGAACGCCGGGGCGCGCTACGCGCTTTCGCCGGGCGGCACGCCGAAGCTGATGAAGGCCGCGCGCAAACGGCCTATCCCTTTCATTCCCGGCGTCGCGACATCGAGCGAGATCATGCGCGGTCTCGACCTCGGCTACACGTGCTTCAAGTTTTTCCCCGCCGAGCAGCTCGGCGGCGCGGCCGCCGTGAAGGCGCAGGCTGGGCCGCTCCCAGCCGCGCGCTTCTGCCCCACGGGCGGCATCACCGCCGACAAGGCGCGCACCTACCTCGCGCTAGACAACGTGCTGTGCGTCGGCGGCTCCTGGATCGCGCCGGCGGACAAGATCAAAGCCGGCGACTGGAGTGGAATCGAAAAGGCGGCGCGCGAAGCGGCGGCGCTCGGCGCTTAGGTCAAAGGTTCGCGCCGCAACGCGCGTCCGAGCAAGCGAAAAAAGAGCTGCGATTCCGGCCGCTCGTGCGCTTTCCACTCCGGATGCCATTGCACCGCCAGCACTGGAGCTCCGTTCACTTCAGCGGAAACCGCTTCGATGACGCCATCCGGCGCGCGCGCTTCAACCGCCAATCCGGCGCCGAGCTTGTCCACGCCTTGATAATGCACGCTGACGACATCCAGCTCGTCGCGTTGGTATGCGCGGTGCAGCACGCCGCCGCCCGTCAGCGTTACCGGATGCTTGTGCTCGAAATACTGGCTGAAGCTCAGTTCGCTCGGCGCGTGATGCGGAATCAGTTCGGGGTGTTCGGCCATGTCCCGCCGCAGGGTTCCGCCGAACGCGACGTTGAGCTCCTGAAAGCCGCGGCAAATGCCGAACACTGGCTTGCCGAGATCGAGCATCGCCTCGATGAGGCGCGCCGTCATTTCATCCCGCTCGGGATCGAATGGGCCCGGCGCGTCGTCGATCAATTCGCCATAGCGCCTGGGATCGAGGTTCGACGGTGTGCCGGTGAGCAAGAGTCCATCGAGCCGCGGCGCCACTTCCCTCGCCTGCATCAGCTCCGGCATGGCGGGCACAAGAAGCGCGGCCGCGTCGGCATAGGCTAGTGCTGAGTTCAGGTAGCGCGTCATCACCACCTGCGCGGCTTGGTGATCGGTCTCGCGATTGCAGCTGATCACACCGAGAACGGGACGAGCATTTGTCATGCGTAGGTGATCGAGATCGCTTTGAGTTCGGTGTACTTCTCGAGCGCGTGTAAGGAGCGGTCGCGTCCGAAGCCGGACTGCTTCATGCCGCCGAACGGCATGGTGATGTCGCACGCATCCCAGCCGTTCACCCATACAAGGCCGGAACGCAGCGCGCGCGCCACGCGGTGCGCGCGCGAGACGTTGCCGGTCCAGAGCCCGGAGGCGAGGCCGTACACGGTGTCATTGGCGATGCGCACCGCCTCCTCTTCGGTCTTGAATCCGATTACGCCAAGCACCGGCCCGAACACTTCCTCGCGCGCCAGTGTGTGCGTGTTCTCCACGCGATCGAACACGGTCGGCGCGATGTAATAGCCCCCCGTCTCCTCGCGCACGCGTTCGCCACCGGCGCTCAGCTTCGCGCCTTCCTTGGTCGCCTTCTCGCAATAGCCAAGCACACGCTTCATCTGCGCTTCGCTGACGATCGCGCCGGCGGCGCTCTCAGGATCGAGCGGATCGCCGGGCATATAGTGCTGCGAGCGCGCGATCACCTTCTCGACGAACGCGTCCTTGATCTTGTCCTCCACCAGAAGCCGCGACGCCGCGTTGCAGATTTCGCCCTGGTTGAAGAAAATCCCCCATGCAGCAGCGTCGGCCGCTGCATCGAGATTCTCGGCATCGGCAAACACGATCTGCGGGCTCTTGCCGCCTAGCTCCAGCGCCACCCGCTTCAGATTGCTCTCTGCGGCGTAGATCATCAGCTTGCGGCCGACTTCGCCGGAGCCGGTGAAGGCGACCACATCAACGTCCATGTGCCGGGCCAGCGCCTGCCCTGCGTCGTCGCCAAAACCCGGTACGACGTTCAGCACACCCGCCGGCACGCCCGCTTCCAGCGCCAATTCGCCCAGCTTCAGCGCCGTCGAGGGCGACTGCTCGGCGGGTTTCAGCACAATGGAGTTGCCCATCGCCAGCGCCGGCGCGACTTTCCAGCAGGCCATGTGTAGCGGGAAATTCCACGGCACGATGGCGGCGACGACGCCCAGCGGTTCGCGCACCACGAACGACAGACGCTCCGCCGGCGTCACGCCGACCTCGCCGTACACCTTGTCGAGCGCTTCGGCGTACCAGCGGATGGAATTGACGGCGGTCGGAATATCGATCGAAAGCGTGTCGCGGATCGGCTTGCCCATATCCAGCGTCTCGAGCAGCGCCAGCTCTTCGAGATCGCGCTCCATCAGCTCGGCGAGCCGGAACATGATCCTTTTCTTTTCGCGCGGCGTCTTGTTGCGCCAGCGCCCGTCTTCGAACGACGCCCGCGCAGCCTTTACCGCCGCATCGATGTCCTCCGCGCCGCATTCGGCCACCTTGCTCGCGACTTTCCCGTCGCGCGGGCCGACATTGTCGAAGCTCTTGCCGCTCTTGGCGCCCACAAGCTTGCCGTCGATCACGGCTTGCGTGGGAAACTCGAGGGTGGCGGCGCGGTCGAGATTTTTCTGAAGTGTCATAGGAGTCGTGTAGCTCAACGCTTCTCCATCGTCATCCCGGGCGCGCGCAGCGCGACCCGGGACCCAGGGGATCGTAGGGCGCATCGCTTGCCCTGGGTCCCGGCTTTCCCTTCGGTCGGCCGGGATGACTTCAGAGTTGCGTCAGGAATCGCGCAGGCAGACAATCCTCCCATGCCCGACACCCCGCGCCCGAACTCACTCGACAGCTTCTGGATGCCATTCACGCCGAACCGGGCGTTCAAGGCCGATCCGCGCATGGTCGTGCGCGCCCAGGGCATGTTCTATTACGCGCCGGACGGGCGCGCGATTCTCGACGGCACGTCGGGGCTCTGGTGCTGCGCCGCCGGCCATGGCCGCACCCGTATCGTCGAGGCGATCCAGCGCGCCGCCGTCGAACTTGATTACGCGACGACGTTCAATCTCGGCCACCCGCTCGCCTTCGAGTTTGCGAACCGGCTCGGTCAGATTCTGCCGGATGGCCTCGACCGCATCTTCTACACCAACAGCGGTTCAGAATCCGCCGACACCGCGCTCAAGATCGCGCTCGCCTACCAGCAAGCGCGCGGCAAATCCGGCAAGTATCGGCTGATCGGGCGCGAGAAAGGCTATCACGGCACCAATTTTGGCGGCATCAGCGTCGGCGGCATCGTACGCAACCGCCGCACCTACGGGCCGATGGTCGTCGGCGTCGATCACTTGCCGCACACGCTCGACATCGCACGCAACGCTTTCTCCCGCGGCCAACCGCAGCATGGCGTGGAGTTCGCCGACGCGCTCGAACGCCTCGTCCAATTGCACGATCCGAGCACCATCGCCGCCGTCATCGTCGAACCCGTTGCGGGGTCGGCCGGCGTGATCATCCCGCCGCATGGCTATCTCAAGCGACTACGCGAACTCTGCACCAAGCACGACATCCTTTTGATCTTCGACGAAGTCATCACCGGCTTTGGCCGCCTGGGCGCGCCCTTCGCGTCACACTATTTCGACGTGAAACCCGACATCTTGACCATGGCCAAGGCCATCACCAACGCCGCCGTGCCGATGGGCGCGGTCGCCGCCTCGCGCGAAATCTACGATACGATTCTCGCAAACTCGCAGATGCCGATCGAACTCTTTCACGGCTACACCACGAGCGGGCACCCCCTCGCCTGCGCAGCCGGGATCGCCACGCTCGACACCTTCCGCGAGGAAGGCCTGTTCGAGCGCGCCGCCGAACTCGCGCCCTATTGGGAGAACGCAATCCACTCGCTGCGCGATGCTCCCCATGTCGTCGACATCCGCAATCTCGGCCTCATCGGCGGCGTCGAACTCGCGCCCCGCGCCGACACCGGCCGCTGCGGCGAGGTCTTCCGCAAGTGCTTCGATGCGGGCGTGTTCATTCGCTTCACCGGCGACGTGCTCGCCTTCTCGCCGCCGCTGATCGTGGAGAAGAGCCAGATCGATCAGATCGTGGACACGGTGCGCGGCGCGCTTAAGAGCGTGTCTTGAAGCTCACAAAAAGAGACTTGAGCAGCAGCTGGAAATAGCGATCCAGCGCCGATTGCCAGCAGCATAAAACGGCACAGAAAGCTCAAGCGGATTGCATAAGCGGCTCGAGCAAAGGCGCTTCGCGGCGCACATCGAGCGGCGTGCGACGCAGTACGGCGCGGAAAGCGCGGTTCATGTGGCTCTGATCGCAGAACCCGCACTCGGCGGCGATGTCGGCAAGCGGCGCGGTCGAGGCGCGCAATTTCGCGGTCGCGCGTTCGACGCGGCGTCTGCGCACCGTCTCGCTCATGCCCTCTCCGCGCCAGGCGCGATACGCGCGCGCCAGCCACGCCGGATGCCGCTGCACGCGCGCCGCGATCTCCGAAGTGGACGATTGCCCGTCGAGCAACGCGTCGACGTCGCGCACCCAGCACGGTTCGGCCGGCGCTCTTTCGCGTGTGAACATGGCGATGAGAAACCGCGCGGTCGCGGCGCGGAGCGTCTCGTCGTCAGTGGACGAAAGCCACACCTCCGCCAGGCGCCGCGCTTCGACGGCAAGCCCTCCGCCAGGACGCCAATGCGTCCGCTCCGGCAGCACTTGCCGCACATCACCGGGAATCCAACTTGGGTCGAAGGTCATGCTCAACGTTTCGAGCCCGGTGGCGCCGATCAAGTCCGAATGCGCAGCGCCGGCCGGCTGAAACACGACGCTCGGCCCATCCAGCGCCATCGACGCGCCGTCGTCCGCCAGCTCCTCGTAAGCGCCCATCCGATACAGAGTGAGACCCGGCCAGTCGTGGCCATGCGCCTCGATGCGCTGCCCGGGTGGGTGCATGATCCGCGCGACGTGCGCGCCCGAGAGCCGCAGGTGCTCGACGACCGCGCCCGTATGTCCGTGACAATCACGCACCTTCGAATCGTCCAAGACGCCGCGTCTCCGCTATCCCAGTCTTAGCTCATGATGCCCCGAACCGTCCTCCTCGGATGCACGGCCGCGACCATCGTGCTGTTTTTCGCGTCGTTTTCCGGCGCGGCCCACGCCGTCACCCTGGCCGAAGCGCTTAGCGCCTATCGCAACAACCAGGTGGCGGAAGCCGAGCACATGCTCGGCGAGGTCGCCGCCGACCCAGTTGCTTCGGAGACCGACCGGGCCGCGGCGCGCCGTAAGCTCGCGCGCATCGACTGGATGGCGCGCGGCCAAACCGACGCGGCGGCGCGGGCGCTTGCGGAGACGCCGCCCGGCGAAGGCTATTGCGGCGTCATGACGGGCGCACTCAGCGTGTTTCGCGAAGCAGGCGATGGCGGGGCCGTTATTGAACAGGCCGACGCGGTCGGCCCCGAATGCAGCGCCAGCGATCTGGAGACGCTGCGCATCGAACGCGCCCGCATCCATATGACGCTTGCCGCCGCGGCGTCCCCGGATCAGCGCGCGCGCCATCTCGCGAGAGCGTCCGAGCAGCTCAACGCGATCGACCCAGTCGCCGCAACCACGCCTGAGGTTGCGTTGCCTCGTTTTTCACTCGCTCTGGCGCAGCGGGACGCTGCCGCTGCGTTTGCCGGATGGCGCACCTATTACTGGCTGACCGATAGCGACGCGCCCCAAGCACTCAGCTTGTACGCCGGCCGTGTCGAACAGATTTTCGCCAACGGACTGCGCACTGACGCTGCCGACGCCGATGTGGTCGCGCTCATTGCCATGCTCACGCGCGCCGGGTTTGCCGACGATGCGCAGCTTATCGCAGAGGAGACCGGCGTCGGTGCGCGCGCGGGGGATAGCGTCGAATGGCGCCGCGTCGCCGCCTATTTCGCGTTGAACAGCGCGATCCGCGAAGCGACGCTCCGCGCCAATCGCGAGATCATCAACGGCGGGCGCGCCGCCTGGTACCAGGGCGAAATCATCGACGCCAGCACACGGGCGATGGAAGCAATGGGCCTCTCCGGCGATCCGCGCATCGCGCTCGCCGACGCATTCGGCGTCTACGGCACGGTCGGCGAAACCAGCGGCTATCCCAGCATGCACGGCGGCCATCTCGTGCAGGACGAGCGTTTGCACGTCGAGCAATATGGGCGCGGCGGGGAAGTCCGCTTCATCGTCATCGATAACGTGCTCGCCAACGGCTACGAGTCTTGGCTGTGGGACGGCTGGGCTCAGGCAGGCGGCTGGTCGTCCGACGGCAACACGATCGTGCAGATACGTTCGGCGTACACGAGCGGGCCGGTCAGCGCCCTGCGCCGCACGCGTCCGGGCCCTGCACGCGAGCGCTTCACGACAGAGCTCCAGCGGCAAAGCGCGGAGGAGTTCGCCGCGCTCGGCCGCGACGGCGTCGCCGAACTCCCCGCCACCTCCAACCGCCTTGAACAGCAGGTTTATGACGCCATCGCCTTGCGCGTGGGCGCCGACGACGACGCCTTCATCGCCGAAGTGTGGCGCGCTACCAATCAATATTCGATCACCTCGCACGAAGGCCGTCACGCGCTCGACAACGCCAACCAGCCGGGCCTCTCCGCGACGCAGCTCGAATTCCGCGCCAAGCTTTCTCAGATTATCTTCGCCGACTATCCGCGTCTTGGCCTTGCCAGTGTCGCCGGCCAGGCGATTAACGACACGCCGCACGGACGCGGCAATCGGCGCGTGCTCGAAGGCTACCGCCGGTGGATGCGCGAGCATCGCGATGACATCGCCGGCTTCGACGCGAGCCAGCCAACGCTGTCGCAGCTCGACAAGCTGACAGATGCACAAATCGTCGCCGCCGCCCGCAGCATGGATCCCTGGGCGCGCTGATCTTGGACCGCCGGCGCCCTCGCAGGCATTCTCGCCGTGAAAACGTTGTGCCGCTGTAAAGGAAAAAACCACACCAACACAACGAAAGACCCAACGGAGACAGCGCTCACCGAAAATGCCGGGAGAAATCTAGCTAAACCGGCCGCGTGCTTTCGCGGCGAGATCGATGTTCGGAAGCGGGCCGCCTGCGCGTGATTGGCCAACGCCCTCGCCCGGCGCCCAGCTGGTCTGCTCGAACTTGCCCAGCACGCTTGTCGGCAAAAAGCGCGAACGTATCGCATACACGTGCTTGTCGCCGCCTTTGCCTTGCTGCGTGTGATAGAAACGCTGCGGCGTGATCAGGTGCAGCTCGTCCTTCGCGCGCGTCATCGCCACGTAGAGGAGCCGGCGCTCCTCCTCCAGCTCCGCAGTCGAGCCCGCGCCGAGATCGGACGGCATGCAGCCATCGACCACGTTCAGCACGAACACATTCTTCCACTCTTGGCCTTTGGCGGAGTGGATGGTGGAGAGGATCAGATAGTCGTCGTCCTTGTGCGCGGGGCCCGATTCATCGCTGGTCGAGTTGGGCGGATCGAGCGTGAGTTCGGTGAGGAACGTCGTGCGCGAACCGAAGGTAGCGCCGATGCGCTGGAGCTGTTCGATGTCGCCCACGCGCACGCGCGCGTCTTCGTACCGCTCGTTCATCACGGGCGCGTACCAGCGCGCCGCGAGATCGAGATCGCCGGGCCATGTCGCGCCGCGCAGATCGTCCAGCATGGCTCTCAGCCCATCCCACGCCTCGCCTGCGCCGGCCGGCGGCGCTGTGTTGCGCACGACGCCGAACGCGCCCGTCTCGTCCACCGCGTCCAGCATCCGCGCCGCGCGCGCGGGGCCCACGCCGGGGACGAGCTGCAGCGTGCGGAAGCCGGCGATGCGGTCGCCGCCGTTCTGCGCCCAGCGCAGGATGGCGAGAAAATCCTTCACGTGCGCGGCTTCGAGAAATTTGAGGCCGCCGAACTTCACGAACGGAATGTCGCGCTTGGCCAGCTCCAGCTCCACCGGCGCCGAAAAATCCGCCGCACGGAAGAGGATCGCTTGCTGCGTCAGCGCCACGCCCCGCTCGCGCGCCTCCAGCACGCACTCGGCCACGTACGACGCCTGCGCGGCTTCATCG
>DASPMA010000496.1:0-2442 GCA_035627335.1 Binatia bacterium | reverse complement strand
GCGTGCCGCCGAGCGCTGCGCCAACAAACGTGTCGGCGTGCCCGGATTGGTACTTCGTCAGCGCTTGCACCGAGATGTCGACGCCGTGCTCGAACGGCTTGAAGTAGACGCCCGCGGACCAGGTGTTGTCGAGCGCGACGGGAATGTTGCGTGCGCGGGCGGCGGCTGTGATCGCCGGCACGTCGACGACTTCAAACGTGTGCGTGCTGGGGGATTCGAGGAAGATGCCAGTCGTCGCTTCTGTGATGAGGTCGGCGATGCCGGCGCCGATGCGCGGATCGATGTAGCGGGTCGTGACGCCGAAGCGCTTCAGTGTCGTTTCGCAGAAGCGGCGCGTGGGCGCGTAGAGCGCGTCCGTGACGAGGATTTCGCCGCCGGCTTTGGCGATGGTCATCAAGGCGAGCGTGCAAGCGGCGAGGCCGGATGGCGTGAGCGTGGCGCCTGCGCCGCCTTCGATGACGACGAGCGCGTCCTTCAACGCATCCTGCACGGCCATGCCGTCGATGCCGTACGTCTTCTTCGGGGTACCGTAGAGATCGTCCGCGTCGTCGATCAGCAGCGTGGTGGCGCGGTGCACTGGCGGATTGACGGCGCCTTCCGAGCGCGTGCGGTCGCGGCCGGCGTGCGCGAGGCGCGTTTCGAACCGCAGCTTGCTGAGATCGAGCGGCGGACGCGCCATTAGCCGCCCGTCACGATGGCGGTGTCGCCGCGCGCGCCCCATTCGGCCCAGGCGCCGTCATAGACGGCGGCGTCCCAGCGCCCGAGGCGCGCGAGCGCAAGCGCGATCACGGCGGCGGTGATGCCGGAGCCGCAGGAGCAGACGGCCGGTTGGCTCGTATCGCCGCCGGCGTCGCTGAAGATGCGCAGCAAGTCCTCGCGCGAGCGTAGCATGCCGTTTTCGTCGACAAGCGATCCGGAGGGGATGCTCTTGGCGCCCGGCATGTGGCCGCTTTTCAGACCGGGCCTAGGTTCGGGCGCCTCGCCGCGGAAGCGCGGATTGGGCCGCGCGTCGAACACCGGCGTTTTGCCGGCGGCGACGATGCGCTGCATGTCTGAGAGATCGCGCACCAGATCGGTGCGCATGCGCGCCGTGAAGTGGCGTTCCTTCCGCGGCTGCGGCGGGCCGTCTTCGATCGGATAGCCTCCGCGCTCCCAGGCGGGGAAGCCGCCGTCGAGAACGGCGACGTCGTCGTGACCCATGACGCGGAACGTCCACCACACGCGGGCCGATGAGAAGATGCCCTGGTTGTCATAGACGATGATGCGCGAGCCGTCGCCAATGCCGAGCTTGCGCATGCGCGAGGAGAAGGCTTCAGGACGCGGCAACATGTGCGGCAGATCGGTGTCGTGGTCGGCGATGTCGTCGATGTCGAAGAAGACCGCGCCGGGGATGCGGCGCTCGGCATAGAGCGCTTTGGCGTTGCGCGGATCGTTCGGCAAAAACCAGCTGGCGTCGATGACGCGAATGTCGGGCGCTTCCAAGCGCTCTGCGAGCCAGGCGCAGGAAACGACAGGGTCGGGATTTGTCATAGGGCGACGCTAGGCTGTTGATGTGGCCGCTTCAACTATGGCGCCTGGGTGCGCAGTCTATAGCCGTTCTGACGCCAGTGGAAAATTTAGGCGGGCTTGGCGAGTTCGAGCTGAACCACGTCGGTGCGCCCGGTGCGGAAGCCGGCTTCGCAATAGCCCAGGTAGAACAGCCAGAGCTGCTTGAAACGCTCGTCGAAGCCGAGCGCACGGATGTCGTTCCACTTGGCTTCGAAACGGCGCGCCCATTCGGCGAGAGTCTCGGCGTAGGATTGACCGAAGGCTTCGGCTTTGCGCCAGGCGAGCCCAGCTTTGCTGGTTTCCTGCCGTAGGCGCTCGATGCTGGCGAGCATGCCGCCTGGGAAGACGTAGCGCTGTATGAAGTCGGCGCGCGTGCGATACTTTTCGAAGAGACGGTCCTGTATCGTGATGATCTGCAGTCCGGCGCGGCCGCCGGGCTTTAGCACATCGGCGATCTTCTTGAAGTAGGCCGGCCAATATTCTTCGCCGACGGCTTCGAACATCTCGATCGAAGCAACCTTGTCGAACTGGCCTTCGACATCGCGATAATCCTGGCGGCGGATTTCGACGCGGTCTGCGAGCCCCGCTGTCTTCATGCGCTCGCGCGCGTAATTGTATTGTTCGTCGCTGATGGTGATGCCGGTGACGCGCACCTCGTATTCACGCGCGGCGAATTCGGCAAACCCGCCCCAGCCGCAACCGATTTCGAGCACGTGTTCGCCCGGCTTCAAATCGAGGTGACGGGCGAGCGCGTGGTACTTGGCTTGCTGAGCGCTTTCGAGGTCGCGGCGGTGCTGGTCGAAGCGTGCGGACGAGTAGGTCATCGAACGATCGAGCCAGGCTTCGTAGAAGCGGTTGCCGAGATCGTAGTGCGCCAAAATGTTGCGGCGGGAA
>DASPMA010000495.1:0-8545 GCA_035627335.1 Binatia bacterium | reverse complement strand
CGTTGGAGATTCTGGACTCCACCGAGCGCGACATCGCCAATCGCCTGTCCGATGGACGGCTGGATGCAGCCATCACGATCCTGCGACCCGGCCTCGAGAGCTTTGCGCAGGAGAAGCTGCGCACCGAACCTTATGTGTTGTTCGTGGGCGCCAACCACAAACTGTCGGGGGTCGAGAGCGTCGACGGCGGCGAACTGGCGGGCGAGACGATGATCGTGCGCCGTCAGTGCGAAGGCCTGCCGGAGATTTCACGCTACTTCACCAACCGCGCCGTGCGCCCGTTCTTCAGCCTGCGCACCCTGAACGATGATCGAGCGATGAGCATGGTGGCGGCGGGTCTCGGCGTGACGGTGGCGCCGTCGAGTTTCAAGCGGCCGGGATTGTCCGCGGTAAACCTCGCGGGGTTCGAACTCAGCCGCGATGTGGGGCTCGTTTTCTCAGATCGTCTGCGCGAGCACTCTGGCGCGTTCGTTGACGCGGTGCGCGCCACGTACGGCGTGGGCCGTAGCGATGTTTCGCGGAGGCAGAAGGTCATCGCAAAGTAAGGTAAATGATAACCACGCGCGTTGTGGCGAAGGCCCGGAAATGTTACGGTAAAGGAACGTCGGGTCTCGTCAGGGGGTTTTAGGGTCATGGCGCCTCCAGCTCGTCCCATATGGACAGGGCAAATCCGGCTCGCCTTGGTGGCGCTGCCGGTGAAGCTCTACTCCGCGCTCGATGCGCGCGAGAAGATTTCGTTCAACCAGATCCACGAACCGTCCAAGCAGCGGATTCGCTACGAGAAGGTCGCGCCCGGCGTGGGCGCCGTGGACAAGGACGAAATCGTCAAAGGCTACGAATATTCGAAGGGCCGCTACGTGCTGTTCTCGGACGAAGAGTTCGAGGCGATGAAGATCGAGTCGAAGAAGACGCTCGACATGATCCAGTTCGCCCCGGCGGACACGATCGACCCGATGTATTTCGACAAGCCGTACTACGCGCTGCCGGACGGCAAGCTGGCGGACGAGCCCTATCGGGTCGTACGCGATGCGCTGCGGCGCACCAAGACGGTGGGCCTTGGGCAGATCACGATGCGCGGCCGGTCTTATGTCGCCGCGGTGAAGCCGCATGAAGACGGGCTCACGGTAGAGACGCTCCACTATGCGGACGAGATTCGCAAAGCGAGCCAATTCTTCGATGAGATTCCGACTGGAAAGCTGGACCAGGACTTGATCGACCTCGCCGAGGAACTGATCAACCGCAAGAAGGCGAAGTTCGACCCGAACAAGTTCGAGGACGAGTATTCGATCGCGCTTGAGCGGCTGGTGAAGAAGAAGATCGAACGCCACGGCGAACTGGTGCTCGAAGACCAGGAAGAGCCCTCGCCGGATTACGGCGACAACGTCGTTTCCCTCGTCGATGCGCTGAAGAAGTCGCTGTCGAAGAAGGCCGAGATCGTCGAGCCTAAAGCAAAGAAAGCACCAGCGAAGCAGAAAGCCGCTGCCGAGACCGTGCGGTCCCCGCGCGCGAAGGCGCCGGCGAAAAAGCGCGCGAAAAAGTAAGCGCGCGATGCTGGCGCGCTTGGATCGCGGGTCTTCAGACCCGCATCTTTGTGTCCTTTGTGCATTCTTGGCGCCTTCGTGTTTGAACACAAAGGCACAAAGCGCGCACGAAGGTCACAAAGGAAGAGCGGGTCTGAAGACCCGCGGTCCAAGGGGCTGAGCTGATGGCTCGCAAAGCCGTCTCTGCGCCAAAGGCGATCGCCGGCGATCTCGCCGAGTACAATCGCAAGCGCGATTTCAAGAAGACGAACGAACCTGCCGGCGGCGGGCTGAAAAATGCGGGCGGCATGTTCGTGGTGCAGAAGCACGCCGCCACGCGCCTGCACTACGATTTCCGGCTGGAGCACGAAGGCGTGCTGCTGAGCTGGGCCGTGCCGCAAGGGCCGAGCTACGACCCGAGCGTGAAGCGCTTGGCCATGCGCACGGAGAATCACCCGCTGGAATACGGCTCGTTCGAGGGCGTGATTCCGAAGGGAGAGTACGGCGCCGGCGCGGTGATTATCTGGGACACAGGCAAGGTGCGGTGGGTTGCCGATCCCGATGAGACGCTGAAGAAGGGCGAACTCAAGTTCATCCTCGATGGCGAGCGGCTGAAGGGTGAGTTTCACCTGGTGAAGATCAAGCCGCGCGAAGGCGAGCGCGGCGATCCGTGGCTGCTGTTCAAGTCGAAGGATGGGCTTGAGGGCAAAGAAGATCCGGTCTCGCGACACGCGACAAGCATTGTCAGCGGCCGCACGATCGAGGATGTGCGCGCCAACGCCGGTTCTCGCGTGTGGACGCGCAAGGGCGAGCAGAAACCCCGCGCGGCAAAGCCGCCGAAATGGGAGTTCGTGGAGCCGGCGCTGGCGACGCGCGAGGACAAGGCGCCTGCTGGCGATAACTGGATCCATGAAATCAAGTATGACGGCTATCGCCTGTTGGCCTCGGTCTCCGGCGAAGCCGTGCGGCTCTACACGCGCAACGGCCTCGACTGGACGGGGCGTTTTCAAAGCGTCGCCGATGCGCTGGCGAAACTGAATCTGAAAGACGTGATGCTCGACGGCGAAGTCGCCGTCGCGCAGCCCAGCGGCAAGACGGACTTTTCTTCGCTGCAACGTTCGCTGGAGGCCGGTGTCGCGAAAGGTGTTTCGTATTTCGCCTTCGACATCCTGTTCGAAGGCGCCAAGGACTTGCGCAAGCTGACGCTGCTGGAGCGCAAGGCGCGGTTGGAGAAAGCGCTGGCGAACGCCAAGGCGCCGATCCGCATCAGTCCTCACTTTGAAGGCAATGGCCAAGCCGTCCTTGAGGCGTTTCGCCAGCAAGGGCTTGAGGGGGTTATCTCGAAGAAGACCGACAGCCGCTATATCGGCGGACGCACGAGGAATTGGCTCAAGATCAAGCTCGTCAACGAGCAGGAGTTTGTGATCATCGGCTACCAGAAATCACTGAAGGGCCGCGCATTCGCGTCGTTGATGCTGGCGGATCGCCAGGACGGCGAGCTCGTGTATCGCGGCAATGTCGGCACGGGATTCAACGACAAGACGCTCGCGTCGATCCATGCGCAGCTCGAGAAAATCCCGCGCGCCAAGCCGGCGGTGAAAGTGCCGCGCGAGTCGGCGCGCGGCGCAAAGTGGGTCGAGCCACAACTGGTGGCGCAGGTCAAATACGGCGAACTGACGCCGGACGGTCTGGTCCGGCACAGCGTTTTTCTCGGGTTGCGCGGCGACAAGAGCGCCAAGGAGGTGCACGCGGAAACGGCGGCGCCGGCGATGAAGACGCGGGTGCGGCTGACGCATCCGAGCAAGGTGCTCTTCCCCGACGCAGGCGTGACGAAAGCCGAGCTTGCGGCCTATCTCGACATGGCCGCGGAGCGCATGGGACCGCATGTCTATGGCCGCCCGCTAAGCATCGTCCGCGCGCCTGAAGGCGTCGGCAAGCAGACGTTCTTTCAGAAGCACGCCATGAAGGGGATGCCGAAAGAGATCGGGCTCGTGCCCATCGTCGAGAGCGACGGCGGCAAAGAGGACTACCTCACTGTCTCCGATGCGCTCGGCCTTGTCTCTTGTGCACAAATCAGCGCGCTGGAATTCCACCTCTGGGGCTCGCGCAACAAGGAGCTCGAACATCCCGACCGCATGGTGTTGGATCTCGATCCGGACGAGGCTCTCGACTTTCAGGTCGTGAAGCGCGCCGCGTTCGACATCAAGGCGCTGCTGGATAGCGCCGACCTCCCCTCGTTCGCCATGCTCACCGGGGGCAAGGGCATCCACATCGTGCTGCACTTGAAGCCGAAGCATTCCTGGGAAGAAGTAAAGGGCTTCTCCGGCGAAGTGGCGGAGATGATCGCCGCGCTCGATCCCAAGCGGTTCGTCGCGACGATGACGAAGGCGCAGCGCAAGGGCCGCATCTTCATCGACTATTTCCGCAACCATCGCGGCTCGACGGCGATCGCGCCGTATTCACCGCGTGCGCGTGGAATGGCGACGATCGCCACGCCGGTGAGCTGGGCCGAGCTGAAGACAATTCCGTCAGCGGGCGCCTTCGTCCTGAAGGACATGGCCCAACGACTGGGCGAGCGCGATCCGTGGGACGATTACGCGAAGTGCGCCGTCACGATCACGAAAGCGACGCGGACGAAGCTGGGTCTCTAAGCCGCTGTAACCGCTGCGCCATCTTCGTGTCGCTGTGGTTTTTCTCACCACAGCGGCACGGCGTGAGCACGGCGGTCACAGTGTGCTAGCTTTCCAACGGCAACCACAGCTCGACTCCGCCTTCGCCGGTGCGCGGGTTGAAACGCTCATCATAGCGTTCGAAAAACGGCGCGTCGGCGAACTTGTGGCCGGACGTCGGCAGCCACTCGCCCCAGATAGCTTTCATCGTCGTAGGAATGCTGGAGACGTGGCCGGTGTGCGTGAACACGGCGTGGCGGCGCGCAGGTAGGCGGATGGCGGTGAAACCGTCTGGCAGATCGGCGAAGCGCGAAACTTCGACGCCACAGATATAATCGAATGCTCCGTCGTCGTCGAAATTGGCGGCGATCCCGTAAGCGATGTTATCCTGCTGATGCGGCACGTGCCCGATGTGCGAGGAGAAGCGTTGCCATTGCGATGGGATGGCGGGATCGCCGCCTTGCGCGTAGCGCGCGCCGATGCCGGCGATGAGCAAAGCTGGCGCGTCGGCGAAGCGCGGTGCGCTAAGGTTTGAGGGTTTCGCGGCGTACATGCGAAGAGGCTCCTGAAGTTTCAGACCTTCCAACGATCGCTGAGCACGCACCCTATCGGGCGTTGCGCCAAAGTGATCGCGAAAGGCGCGGGTGAACGCTTCGTGGGAGCCGTAGCCGTGGGTGAGCGCCACGGCGAGGATGTCCGGCGCGCCTTCCGCCAGCGCACGCGCAGCCTGCGTCAGGCGGCGGGCGCGCGCATACTGCATGACCGATTGGCCGAGCAGCAGCGTGAACAGGCGCGTCAGATGGAACCGCGAAACGCCGGCGACGCCGGCAATCTCGTCCACCGAGAGCTCGCTCGAATGGGCTTCGATGTACCAGAGCGCCTTTTCCACCGGATCCATTAGCTCCTCACTCAGCGGAGACAGCCTCGCACGCCGCAAATTCGTCTGCTTGATCGCATGTGCTCTTGGTGCATGTTACGGGTTCCCGCGGAGATGCTCATGCGCGCTGCGTCCATCGCTCTTGGTTTGCTGCTTGTGGCCTGCGGCCAAGCCGAACCGCCCCCGCCCCTACCCGAGCCGCCGCAAGCGGCGCGAATGCCGACATGGTTCATCTGCGATGCGATCGACGCACCGATGTTGCTGGTGTTCGAGCGCGATGGGACGACGGCGCGGGTGGCGCAGTACGAAAAGCCCAGCGGCGCGATCGTGCAACGCACGACGTATGAGATCGGCGATCAGGAAGGCGCCGCGGGCAGCGTCTATACGACGTTGATCCAAAATGGGATGGAGGCTGGCGCAATCCGGCAGATCAATCCGGGTATGCTGGAAACGCCCGGCGCTGCATACACGACGCCCTTCACGTCTGTGCGCCTCGGCGCGCAGGAGATTTCGTGCCGCTGGATGCCGCGCACACGGCTGATGGGATTCACTGGGCGGCGCACCGTCGTTGTAAGCGAAGACGCTGATGGCGACCTCCTCTACACCTCGTACGATTTCGCCAGTGCCGCGGCTGCGCAGCAGATCGAGCTGAGCGACAACGGACGCAGCACGACGTTTTCGCTTGAGGCGCGCGACGGGCAGGAGGAAGTCGGTCCGAACGGCGCGACGTACACGTTCCAGGCCGACAGCGAGACCACCATTGCGGTCATCACCGATAACGGCGCGGGGCGTATCGAGGTGCGACGACATGGTCCGAATCCGGCGCAGACCGAGGACCTCACGGCCTACATCGAAGGCACGGCCGAGTAAGCGATTGTCGCTCCGCGGCGGATGGTCTAAGCCCGGCGCACGGAGTTTTCACATGACGTTCGCCACCTACGAAAAGATTGGCCGCATCGCCACGGTCACGCTGAACAAGCCTGACGCGCGCAATGCGATCGGCACGCAGCAGGATTGCGACGATCTCGCCGGCGCGCTGTGGAAGGCCAACGACGATCCGGACATCAACGCCGTCGTGCTCACGGGCGCGGGCAAGGCGTTCTGCTCGGGCGGCGATTTGAAGGCGATCCGCGAGCGCTCCGGCATTGGCCCGCGCGCGACGCCAGACGGCACGCGCGCGAACTATCGCCGCGGCGTGCATTCCATCATCAAGGCGCTTGCCGACGTCGAAGTGGCGACCATCGCCGCGATCAACGGGCCGGCAATCGGGCTTGGGCTGGACATTGCCGTACTGTGCGACATCCGGCTTGCAGGAGCCTCGGCGAAAATGGCGTCGAGCTTCGTGAAGGTTGGCATCATCCCCGGTGACGGGGGCGCATGGATTCTGACCAACGCCATTGGCGCCTCGCGCGCGGCGGAGTTGGTGCTGACGGGTGATGCCATTGGCGCCGAAGAAGGCGCGCGGATTGGCTTGGTGTCGCGCGTCGTGCCGGACGATCAGTTGCTGGCGGAAGCGCAGAAGCTGGCCGAGCGCGTGGCGGTGAATCCACCGCGTACGGTGCGGCTGACAAAGCGGCTCCTCCGTGAAGCGCAACACGGGCGCCTGTCCGACGTGCTGGAGCTTTCGGCTGCGTTCCAGGCGCTGGCGCACGAGACGCGCGACCACAAGGAAGCGGTGGACGCCTTCACCGAGAAGCGTGCGCCGAAATTCACGGGCGAATGAGATGACGGTCCGCGTTGGCGTCGGCGGCTGGAGCTTCGAGCCGTGGGAAGAGACGTTCTACCCGTCCGATCTCGCCAAGACGAAGCAGCTCGAATACGCAGCGAGCAAGCTGACGGCGATCGAGATCAACGCCACCTTCTATCGCACGCAAAGCGCCGCTTCGTTCAAGAAATGGGCGGGCTCGACGCCGGAGGGCTTCAAGTTTTCCGTGAAGGCGCCGCGCGCGGCGGTGCAACGCAAGGATTTGCGCGAGGCGAAGGAGTCGATCGAGTGGTTCTTCAATAGCGGCGTGCACGAACTGGGCGAGAAGCTCGGACCGATCTTCTGGCAGCTGGCGCCGTACAAGAAGTTCGATGCCGGCGAGATGAATGCCTATTTCGACATGCTGCCTGAGAAGTTACAAGGCCTGCCGCTTCGCCACGCGCTCGAAGTTCGACACGCGAGCTTTCGCGATGATACGTTCCTGAAGATCGCGCGCGAGCGCAACGTTGCGGTCGTCACAGTTGAGTCGGAGAAGCATCCCCTGATCATGGAGCCGACGGCCGACTTCGCCTACGCGCGGCTTGAGTTGACGCTAGCGGATGAGCCAACGGGATATCCGAAACCGGCGCTCAAGAAGTGGGCGAAAACCGCGCGCGATTGGGAGAAAGGCGGCGACGTGTTTCTCTACTTCATCAGCGGCGCCAAGGAGCGCAATCCAGCCGCGGCGATGGCAATGCTGGAGATTTTGAAGAGCTGACTTCGTGCTCCTTGGTGTTCTTAGTGTCTTTGTGGTTCAATTAACCACGAAGTCACCAAGGGCACAAAGATGCACGAAGATCACGCGCCTCTCCCTCCGAGTGTCGAGAATGCGGCAAAGGACGTCGTCGATTCTGCGATCGCAGTTCATCGCGCGCTCGGACCTGGACTGCTCGAGTCGGCGTACGAGGCCTGCTTGGCGCACGAACTCGAGAAGCGCGGCCACTCGGTTCTGAGACAGGTTGCATTGCCGCTGGTCTACGACACGATCAAACTTGAAGCAGGATACCGGATCGACTTGATCGTCGATGGCTCGATCATCCTCGAGGTCAAGGCCGTGGATGGCATCGCGCCTGTCCACGAAGCTCAGCTGCTTACGTATCTAAGACTATCTCAGCGCAGGCTCGGCTTTCTCATCAACTTCAACGTCGCTTTGCTCAAGCAGGGCATCAAGCGGATGATCTTGTGAGGGTTTTGGGGTTGCCACGTCGGCGCCCAGATCACACATTAACGGGATTGAAGCGCGATTTGCGCTTTAGTTTGTTGCATGTCCGAAAACCGTATCGGCCACATCCGTCTGACGTCTCATCCCGGCGCAGGCGCGCGGCTGAAGTTTCCGATTCGCTGGGGCGCGCCGACAGCGCGCGAGCGCGGGCCCGTGATCGGCTCTGTCTCCGCCGACCGCAACGCGATCGGCGCGCATGGCGGCTCGTACTCGGTGTATCGCGCGCTTGCTGTTTCTTCCGGCGCTTTGGCGGCCGGCGCGCGGCCTGATCTCACGGACACCTCTCCCGTCGTGCCGTTCGGCCCGTTTCCACAATGGGGCGATCCCGCGAAGATCGTCTCACTCGATCCGTGGGGCCATCTCGTCGCCGACGCGTTCAAAGCGGAGATCGATACGGGCGTAGATATTCGCCCGACCATCGCCGTGACGAAAGCCCGCCTCACGCTGCCGGAATTGCGCGAAGCGATCCGCTTGGGGCGGATCAAAGCGGATGGCGACATCGTGCACGAGAGC
>DASPMA010000494.1:0-5857 GCA_035627335.1 Binatia bacterium | reverse complement strand
GAACCACCAGCCGCCCCAACCGAGTTCGTAATAGGCCCAGTACGAACCAAGCGCGATGCCGATGGTAAGGCACGTCCAGGCGACGAGGGTCCAGGGCCGCAGCGCGCGCGCCCAGGCCTGATCGGCCTTGCCTTCAAGCAGCGCGGCGATCGCCAGCGAGAACGGAATGCTCATGCCGACATAGCCGAGATAGAGCATCGGCGGATGCGCCGCGAGCGCGGGATCCTGCAATAGCGGGTTTAGGCCGGAGCCCTGCATCGGCGCGGGATCCAGGCGCGCGAACGGGTTGGATAGAAAGAGCGTGTAGATCAGCGCGCCGGCTGTCACGAGCCCCTGTACGCCGACAGTGCGCGACCAAAGACCCAGATTCTGCTTGCCGCGCGTCGAGGCGTAGATCGCGCCAAACAGCGCCGACACCAAACACCAAAGCAACATCGAACCTTCGTGGTTTCCCCACGCGCCGGCGATCTTGTAGATGAGCGGTTTGTCGATGTGCGAATTGGCGGCGACGGCGGCGACCGTAAAATCCGAGCGCACGAACAGCGCGATCAGGCAGCCAAACGCGATGAAGATCAGCGCGGCCGCCGATTGCGATATCGCCGCGGCGGCTTCAGCGCGCGAGTCGCGGCTGGACGCGGCAAGCCCGATGGCGCCCTGCGCCAGGCTCAGCATGAGCGCGAGCACCGCCGCGAACGCGCCGATCTCCGCGATCATGGCGGCGCATCGCCTTTCCACTCGCCGCGCTCTTTCAACGCTTCGGCGACTTCGCGCGGCATGTAGGTCTCGTCATGCCGCGCCAGCACGCGCTCGGCTTCAAAAGCTTGTCCTGGCGCCCACCTGCCTTCCGCAACCACGCCTTGGCCTTCACGGAACAGATCGGGAAGAATGTCGTCGTAGCGCACTTCTACCTGCACCGCGCCGTCGGTGACGATGAAACGCGTGGCGCCGTCGGCGTCGCGGCGCACCGAGCCTTCGACGACAAGCCCGCCGAGCCGCAGCCGTTGTCCGGGTTCAGCTTTCTCCGCCAAATCGGACGGGGCCACGAAATACACGACGGAATCGCGCAAGCCGGCGAACGTCAGCGTCGCCGCCAGCACAAGCACAGCGCCTGCCGCGCCGATCATCATCAAGCGTTGATCGCGCCGGCGCATTTATCGGCTCTGCCGGTTCAGCGCGCGGATCATCTCCTGGCGCGGATCGTCCGGCGCCATGCGCGATCCGGCTTCATTGGCGTAGCGGCGAAGGTTTTCCGCGTCGCCTTCCTCGGCTGCGTGCATTGCGAGATAAAGCCAAGGCGTCGCATCCTCTGTCAGCGCAGTCGCGGTGTCGAAGAGGTCCAGAGCTTCCGGCGTGACGCGTCCTTCAATCTGCACCAAAGCGCGGCCAAGCCCGACCATCGCTTCCGCCAGCCGCGGCTCGCGGCGCAGCGCGGCGTCGAATTCGCGGGCGGCCTCCGGCGCGCGGCCTTGGTTGAGCAAGAGCTGGCCGGCATAGAAGTGCGGCAGCGGATCGCGTGGGTTTTCGCGCGCCGCTTCGTGCAACACGGCGAGCGCTTCATCTGCTGTGAACGTCGTGGGATCGCGCTGTTTGAGTTCATCTAGCCGCTGCGCGTAAGCCATGCCCGCAAGCTCGGGGCGGCCGATCACAAGGTACGCGCCAAGTGTGGCGATGCCGACGATGGCGCACGCGGTGAGTGCGCCGAAGGCGGAGCGCGCCCCCCCGCCGGCCCGCCGGTAGGCGCGCAGCACCCAGAACGCAGCGGCTGCGCACAAAAGCGCGCCGGCCAGCAAGACTGCGAGCATCGACCACACGGGGTGGGTGCTAGCGTGCTTTGGCTTGGCGCGAAACGGCGTGGACGCCGCAGGCGGCGCTAATCTGTGGCCGGCAGCCGCAAGCGCGCTTTCAACCCGCCCAGGTCGCCGCGTTCGAAGAAGAGTTCGCCTGCGTAAAGGTCCACCGTCTCCTTAAGGATGGAAAGACCGAGCCCCTGGCCGGGCGCAGCTTCGTCGAGCCGGGCGCCCCGCGCCATGGCTTTGGCGAGGTCCGCCGCGCCAAGGCCCGGCCCGTCGTCTTCGACCACGATCTCGAACAGACAATCGCCGAATGGCGGCAGCAAGCGTACGATAACCTGATTGCGCCCGTACTTGCAGGCATTGTCGATCAGGTTGGCGACCATCTCCAGCAGGTCTTCGCGTTCGCCCCGGAAAGTGACGTCGGCTTCGGCCTCAACAGAAATGTCGATCGCTTTCTCGTGGTCGTATTTCTGCTCCATCATGAAGACGAGATCTTCGAGGTTCTGCAACACCGGCGTGCGATAGGCGATGGTGGCGCCGGCGCGCGCTTCGGCGCGGGCGGCGACGCGGGCGCGCCGGAGCTGGCGTTCGACGAATTTCTCCATCTCGTCGATGGATTGCCTCACCACTTCGTCTTCGCCCTTGCCGTCCGCGGCGGCGTTCTTCAGCACTGCGATCGGCGTCTTCAGCGCGTGCGCGAGGTTGCCGACGTGACGCCGCGCGCGTTCAACCACTTCGCGGTTATGATCAACGAGCGCATTGAGCTCCTGCGTGACCGGCTTCAGTTCAGCAGGGTAATCGCCCTGCAGCCGTTCGTGTTCGCCGCGGCGAACCTCCGCGATGTCGCGTTGCAATTCGTGCAGGGGTTCAAGTCCCACTCGGATCTGCAAAACGGTCACCGCCGCCACCATCAGCGCGCAAAAGCCCAGGAAAATTGCGAAGGAAATGCCAACCAGGTTGGCGGCCGGCGCCAGGATCGCTCGCGGAGCGACGCCGACAAGGAAGAGGTAGCGCCCTTCCAGCTGCGGAATCTCCTCCACGCGCGCCACAATGCGCAACGGCTCGTTATCAGGACCAGGAATGTCGATGAAGCGCGGCTCCCGCGGGGCGTCGGGCGCGGTCAGCGTCGCTTGCAATTTGCTGTCGAGCGGAATGCTTACGTCGAACAGCGAGGGTGAGATCACCTGAACGTCGAGCGAGCCGTCGTCCTGAATGCGCGCGACCTGAAAGTAGCGCCCGCTCAGCGGCTGCAAATAGCGCGGATCGTAGGGAAGGTCCTGCAGCGCGATCTCGCCTGCGAGGCCAGGTCCCGAATTGCCAACGAGATTATCGGCCACCGCCTGGATTTCAGGATCGATCAACAGGCGCAGCAGCTGACGTTGAAACTGCGAATGCGCGATCACGCCCATCGCCATGAGGCTGAGCACGCTTACGATTGCTATCGTAAGCAGTCGCGCCGCCAGCGAACGGCGGATCAGCGCGCGGAAATTTTGGAGAAATGCTCCCCCGCGTGCGGGGGAGCCGTCGTCGCGCGAAGCGCGATGCCTGAGGGGGCGGTGCGCCACGCTTGCCGGACTTTCCCCCTCCGCTTCGCTTCGCTCAGCACCTCCCCCGTAAACGGGGGAAGACTTGGACGAGCCTTCGCTCACTGCTGTTCCGTGGCGGGATCGATCAGCCGATAGCCCAAACCCTTTTCCGTGATGATCCGGTTCGAACCGATCTTCCGTCGCAGGATGCCGATGAACACCTCGATCGTGTTCGAGTCCCGCTCATGATCCTGGCTATAGATTTTCTCGGTCAGCTCGGTGCGCGAAACGATGCGCCCGGCATGGTGCATCAGGTAGTCGAGCACCTTGTACTGGTAGGCTGTCAGCTTCACCGGCGCGCCGTTGACGGTGACCTGACCAGTGGCCGAGTTCAGGCGCAGGTCCCCAACCTCAATCGTGGACGACGTGTGCTCCGTTTGCCGGCGCACATTAGCGCGCACCCGCGCGAGTAGCTCGCCCATGTGAAAAGGCTTGGTGACGTAGTCGTTGGCCCCCAGATCGAGGCCCTCGACCTTTTCGCTCCAGCGGTCGCGCGCCGAAAGGATCAGCACCGGCATGGAGCGCCCGTCCTTGCGCCACGCCTTCAGCACCGAAAGCCCATCCACCTTCGGCAGCCCGAGGTCGAGGATGGCCAGATCGTACGGCTCGGTCTCACCGAGGAACTGGCCTTCCTCGCCGTTGTCGGCCGTATCGACCGTGTAGCCTGCATCGGTGAGCGCACCCGAAAGCTGCTCACGCAGGTTCTTATCGTCTTCGACTACCAGGACCCGCATGCGCTCTCATTCCTAGCGGGAGGCGTCCACGCGGAAATCGCGCACATCGCCGTTGGGCATCCGCCACCGCAGGACATAAACAGGGCGCGGGCCGTCCTCAAGGCGCGCCGAAATCAGGTCCCCGCCGTAACGGGACTGCAGTTCGGACACCACTTCGCGCAGCGAGCGAATGTCGCCGCCGCGGTTGCCGCGCCGGTCTTGCACGGAAACAACCCATGCATCGCCCGTATACGCTTGGCGTACGGCGTCGAGCGGCGCGGCGGCGGCGCTCAGCACGGCAAAGCCGGCGACAAGGAGGTTCTTCGCCCACATGGCAAGAAGGGTTTACGGGAGGCGCACTGAACGGCCCCTGAATGGTGCGTCAACCTCAGATCAGTTCCCGGGCCGCGGCGGAACATGGCCACGATTGGGCCATTTTTTGACGAACTTGCGCAGGTCCTCGTCCACTACATCCGGCAGCATCACCAGCAGCTTGACGAATTGATCGCCTTGCCCGGCGACGCCTTTTCCTTTCAGGCGCAGCAATTTTCCGGTGTTGGAGCCGGCCGGAATGGTCAACGTCACCGGGCCCGTCGCCGTAGGCGCTTGAACGCGGCCGCCTTCGACCGCCTCGGCCAGCGAGATGTTGAGGTCCATGTGGATGTCCTGGCCCTCGCGCCGGAAGAACGGGTGTGGCCGCACAGTGAGTTCGACCAGCGCATCGCCGGGCGGGCCGCCCTGAACGCCTGGGCCGCCTTGGCCCTTGAGCCGCAGCACTTGTCCGCTTTCGACGCCGGGCGGAATGCCGACGTCCAGTGTTCGCCCTTCGCTCAATGAGACCCGTCGCTTGGCCCCGTTCACCGCGTCTAGGAAATCGATCTCGAGCGTGAAGCGGATGTCGCGCCCGCGCATGCGCGAGTAGCCGCGCCCGCCGCCAAAGCCTGGGCCAAACAGATCGGAGAAAATATCGCCAAGGTCGAACGCATCGTTGGCGGCGCCTGCGCCGCCGCCGCCCTGCGCGCCCGCCCCTGCGTGCGCGCGCGAGCTGTGGTGGCGCGGCCGCGAACCGAACGCCATGCGCTCATTGCCGTCCGCATCGATCTCGCCGCGATCGAACCGCGACTTGGTCACCGGATCGGACAGAAGATTGAACGCGGCGGTGGCCCGCTTGAATCTCTCTTCAGCCTGCTTATCGCCAGGGCGAACGTCAGGGTGCAGTTCCTTGGCGAGTTGCCGGTACGCACGACGAATATCGTCGGCGGTAGCGGTTCGGCTAAGGCCGAGGGCGGCGTAAGGATCCCAGCTCAAGGTGTCTGACTGCAACTCCGGCCTTCCTCGGGACACTGGCAGCGAGGCGGCCGGATTCCAATGCGAGGAATCACACGCCGACCCTTCTGGCCGTTAGGAACTATAGTGTGATGGTTAACTCCTTGTTCAACCCTGCCGATCCGTCAGCCCCAATCTGAGCGACCCGGAGGCGCAACGAACTGGGCGGCGCGCCAAAATCCGCGCTCTGGTCGACGGCGGCGTAAAGATATGAGGAGGCGGCGGCGACGACCTCGCGCTTGACGATTTCCCCATCGAGGATGTGCAGCCGATAAGATTCCGCGGGGGCGCCAAGTGGTGGGTTGCCCGCGCCCCAGTGGTCGCCGCTGCGGGCACAGCGCACCCAGCTGATCTCGACATCGCCGCCCGCGATGCGCCGCGCGCGCAAATGCGCCGGGGCCCAGGACCGAGCAGCGGCGTGCGGGAGCGCGATGATGGC
>DASPMA010000493.1:0-7457 GCA_035627335.1 Binatia bacterium | reverse complement strand
CGCCCGCGCTGCCGCCGATGATGTTCTCGACGCCCGTGATGGAGGCAAAGCCGGAAGCCGTGCCGGCCCCGAGATTCACGGTAACGCCCGCGGAGGTGTTGTATTTGAGCCAATCGCCGGCCGAACCGCCCGCGCCGAGATCGAGATTGATCAACTCGACGTCAATGAGCGCATTGTTCATGAGCCCGGTGATGACCGAGCCGTTCCAGTTGGCGTCAGCCACGTCGGCGGCGGCCGAGCCCGTTAAGTTCGCCGTGTCCGTATCGGCGCCTCCGTTGAACGTGTCGCGGCCGTCGGCCGTCGTCCAGTGGAAGGTATCGTTTCCGGCCTGCCCCTGCAGCGAGTCGTTGCCGGCGCTCGCGTGGATAACATCGCCGCCGTCGCCGCCGAGCACGGCGTCAATGCCCGCGCCGCCGTCTAGCGTATCGTCGCCGCCTTGGCCGTCCAGGCGATTGTCGAAGCCGTCGCCGGTGAGCGTGTCGCCGCCCGAGCCGCCGATGACCTTTTCGATGTTGCTGACTGAAGAAAAACCTGACGCGGTCCCTAAGCCGAGATTGACCGTGACTGCAGCGCTGGCGTTGTAGATCAGCCAGTCGACGCCACCCGCAAGATTGAAGTTGATCGCTTCGATGCTGACGAGCGCATTGTCCATCAGCGCCGTTATCACTGAGCCGTTCCACGTCACGTTGCCGAGTTCGGCGACGCCCTGGCCCGCGGCGTTGAAGGTATCGAAATCGGCGCCGCCGTTGATGGTGTCGCGCCCATCACCGTTGGCCCAATTGAACTCATCGTTGCCTGCATCGCCTTGCAGCGAGTCATTTCCAGACGAGCCGCTCATCCAATCGTCGCCAGCGCCCCCGATCAGGAGATCGACGCCAGCACCGCCGTCCAGCGTGTCGTTGCCGGCGCCGCCATCAAGGCGGTTGTCTGCAGTATCCCCGCTGAGATCGTCATTGCCTGTGCCGCCGACCACGCGTTCGACGCCGGCCAAAAAGGAGAAGCCCGAGGCGAAGCCGGTCGAAAGATCGACCGCCACCGCGTCAGTTGCAGTGTAGATCAACCAATCTGTGCCGCCGCCCATATTGGCGTTGATGTTCTCCATGTTGAGCAACGTGACGCCGGCAGCATTGGTCAGAACCGTGCCGTTCCAGCTGGCGTTGAGAATATTGCTCGACGCGCCGTCGGTGATGAAGATCGTGTCGGCGTCGGCGCCGCCGTCGACGAAGTCGGCCCCGTCGTTCCAGGTCCAATTGATCGTGTCGTTGCCCGCGCCGCCGTCGATCCCGTCGAGCCCGATGCCGCCGTTCAGCGTGTCGGCGCCATCACCGCCCGACAGAAAATCGTTACCGCTTTGACCGAAGAGCGAATTGTCGTTGGCATTGCCGGTTATGTTGTTGTCCAACGAGTTGCCGCCGCCCGCGGTGGCCGATCCGTGGAGCGACAAATTCTCAACGTTGGGGCCCAGCGTGTAGCTAATCCAGGCTGCGACGCTGTCTGTGCCTTCGCCTGCGGCCTCGAAAACCTGATCCGAGGCTTCAAACACGCCGTAAAGATCGTTGCCTGCCTGGCCGTGCATTTCGTCCGTGTCGCCGTCGGCCGCATCGAAGCTAGGGCTCAGCTGATCTGAGCCGCCGCCGCCGAGCAAAACGTCCGCGCCGTCATCGCCCAGCAGCCAATCGCTGCCGCTCGAGCCGGTGATATGATTGCCGAGCGCGGTGCCGAAGACGTTGACGTGGTCGGTGACGTCGGTCCAGCTGGCGAACGTCCAGCCCGCAAGCGAGATGTCGGTCTCGGCAGGAGAGATGTTGATCTGGACGATGTCCACCAGTCCCGAGCCGGTGACCAACAAGGTTGTGGACGGCAATCCAGCCGAGCTGAACGCTGCGGCGTTGACGCCGAAGGCGCCGGCGACGAATGTCAGACGTTCAAAGGATACCGTTGCGCCGATCAGGCCGACGCTGCCGGCAACTTGCAGCGTATCCATCCCCGCGCCGCCGTCATAGGTTTCACCCGAGTCGGCCTCTCCTTCATCGAGGAGCATGGTGTCGTCGCCGCCTCCACCGAACACGCTGTCGCTGCCGGCGCCGCCGCGCAGCGTATCGGCGCCGTCGCCGCCGTTCAGCGTATCGTCGCCGCCGAGGCCGTCAGCCACCTCAGCGCTCGCGTCACCCGTGAACGTATCGTTTCCGCCCGTCGCGCCAGGACCCGGCGTCCATGTGCCCATGTTTAGTCCTCCCGTATCGACGCAGCCCTGCACAGATGCGCACTTTTGTCTGTGACGCCCGTCATGGAATTCACATAACGGCCGCGCGCGCCTCCCGCTGCGGCCCTCGCAGCGCCGCGGGCAGCCTAGTCATCGCACATGGGTGGACAAGCGCCGCCTTAGGCCGCGTCGCGCTTTTTTTCGGCCATGGCCTCGGCGAAGCGCTCGAACAGGTAGTGGCTGTCTTGGGGGCCGGGGGAGGCCTCGGGGTGATACTGCACCGAGAAGACCGGCTTGCCTTCGACTTCGAGGCCGCAATTGGAGCCGTCGAAAAGCGAGACGTGCGTTTCCTTCACGCCCTTCGGGAGCGAGGATGGATCGATGGCGAAGCCGTGGTTCATCGAGACGATTTCGACTTTGCCGGTGGATTTGTCCTTCACCGGATGGTTCGCGCCGTGATGGCCTTGCGCCATTTTCATGGTCTTGGCGCCGAGCGCGAGGCCGAGCATCTGGTGACCTAGGCACACGCCCATCACTGGCGTGCCGCTGTCGACCATCTTCTTGATTTGCGGCGCGGCGTATTTGCCGGTGGCGGCGGGATCGCCGGGGCCGTTCGAAAGAAGAATGCCGTCCGGATTGTGCGCCATCACGTCGTCGAGCGTGGCAGTCGCAGGGAGCACGATGCAACGCGCGCCGATGTCGCCGAGCGCGCGCAGGATGTTGCGCTTCACGCCATAGTCGATGACCACCACGGTGAAGCGCGGTTTTTTTACTTCGCTGACGCCGTCCGGCCAACGCCAGCGGCCTTCGCTCACGACATAGCTTTGCGCAGTCGTGACATCTTTCGCGAGGTCGAGGCCTTCGAGACCGGGCCACGCTTTCGCACGTTTGCGCAGCGCATCGATATCGAACTTGCCGTCGGGGGCATGCGCGATCACACCGTTCGGCATGCCGTGTTCGCGGATGCGCTTGGTGAGAGCGCGCGTGTCGAGGCCAGCGAGCGCGATGACGCCGCGCTTCTTCAGCCAGGCGTCGAGATGGTCTTCGGCGCGCCAGTTCGATGGCTGCGTGGGCCGAGCGCGAAAAATCGCGCCGCGCGCGGCGGCAGCGGCGGCGGGCGAGGACTGTTCGATGTCTTCGGTGTTGGTCCCGACATTGCCGATATGCGGGAAGGTAAATGCGACGATCTGAGCGGCGTACGAGGGGTCCGTTAGGATCTCCTGGTAGCCGGTCATGGAGGTGTTGAAGCAGACCTCGCCGTCAGCGGCGCCCACCGCGCCCAGGCCTTCGCCCATGAAAACGGTTCCATCGGCGAGGACGAGCGCGCCGGTGGCGAGGGTCTGAGTCGGTTGGGCCAAAGCGGCAGTGAGATAGGGTGCGCCGTGAGGGGTGTCAAAAAGCCCCGGGACGGGCGCAGCCAGCGCCCCACCCATGCCGTAAAGGTGAACTTCCTGTCAGTCATGTGCGTTGGCCGAGGGATGACGGCCCTGTAAGGTTTGGTTGTGGGACCACAACGACTGAGGTTTTGGGCCGGGGCGATAGCCGCCCTGTGGCTTGCGGGCGCTGTCGCAGCTTGCGACCGGCCGGACGCGCGCGCGCCCGTCCCCGAAGTTGGCGTCCCGCCCCAGATCGCGCGTGCCGATTTGTTTGGCGAACCCGCCCGGCACGGTGCGCAGCTCGCGCCGCGCGGCGACCGGCTCGCCTTCTTGGCGCCGCGCGACGGGGTGACCAACCTCTGGGTCGTCTCGATTGGCGCGATGGACGACGCGCGGCCCGTGACGGACGACCGCGGGCTTGGCGTGCGTTCGTTTGCGTGGGCTCATGACAACACGACGCTGATTTACGCGCTTGAGGAAGCCGCAAATGGCGCAACCCGGCTTTATGCGATCGACACCGCCGCAGCTGACGCCGCGCCGCGCGCGCTAACGCCGGCGGGCGCGAATGCTGAGATCGCCGGCCTAAGCGCATCCGATCCCAGTGGCGTCGTCGTCTCGCTGAACCAGCGCGATCCGAACTGGCCCGACCTGGTGCGCATCGATTTAACGAGCGCACGGCGCACCATGCTTCTGCGCAACTCAAATTCGGCAGCCGTGCGCGGCTTCTCTCATTTCGTGTTGGACAAGGACAACGGCGTCCGGCTTGGCGTGAAATCCCTCGCGGATGGAAGCGAGGAGGTGTTCGCGCGCGATGCTAACGGCAGATGGTACAGTCTGCTGACCATCCCGTTTGAAGATGCGCCGTCTTCGCAGCCGATCGCGTTCGAGACCGGCGGGCGCACCTTCTTGATGCTGGACTCCACGGGGCGCGACCGCGCCGCCTTGGTGCGGGTAGATGCGTATACGGCTGCGAAGACCGTGCTCGGCGAAAGCGCGCGCGCGGACGTGGTGGATGTCTGGCTGGATCCGGGCTCGAATGCGCCGGAGGCGTTCGCGGCGGAATATCTGAGGCAGGAATGGCGCGCCATCGACCCCGATGCGCAGGCGGATCTGGATTTCCTCGACCGTCAGCTCACCGGCGATTTCACCGTGACGTCGCGCAGCGCCGACGATGCGCGCTGGATCGTGGTGGAAGAGGGGCCGACGACGGCGGCGCGCTCCTACCTTTATGAACGTGGCGATGCCGCGAACCGGCGCTTGACTCAACTCTTCCGTCATCGTCCGGCGCTCGACCAAGCGGCGCTGCAGCCGATGACGCCGGTTGAGATCGAAGCGCGCGACGGATTGACCCTTGTTTCCTATCTGACGCTGCCGATCGGATCGGATGCAAATGCCGACGGACGGCCCGAAGCGGCGGTGCCGCTGGTGCTGGCGCCGCATGGCGGTCCGTGGATGCGCGACTCCTACGGCTTCAATCCGTTGCACCAATGGCTCGCGAACCGCGGCTACGCGGTGTTGAGCGTGAATTTCCGCGGCTCGACGGGGCTCGGCAAAGCCTTCCTTAACGCCGGCAACGGCCAGTGGGGCGCGCGCATGCAGGACGATCTGCTCGACGCCGCGCAATGGGCCGTGGAAAGCGGCGTCGCACAACCCGATCGCATTGCAATCGTCGGCTCGGGGTTCGGCGGCTACGCGGCGTTGGCGGGCCTTGCGTTCACGCCGGAGCAGTTCCGCTGCGCCGCCGCGTATGGCGCGCCGGCGAATCTGACCGCAATGGTGGATGGCGCGCCTGGCCTTCAGCGCGAGGAAATGCTGTTGCGCGTGGGCGATATACGCACGGCGGAAGGGCGTTCCTCGCTGCGCGAGCGCTCGCCGCTGATGCGTGCAAGCCAGATGCGCCGCCCGCTGCTGCTGGCGCTAGGCGGACGCGACGCACTCGCCTCGCGCGCGGAGTTCGATCAGATCGCACAATCCTTACGCGGGCGGCGTATTCAGCTGTCCTCGATCATATTTCCCGAAGAGGGGCGCGATCTGGTGCGGCCGCAGAATCGGCTTGCCTATTATTCTGTGCTCGAACATTTCCTTGGCAGTTGTCTGGGCGGGCGCGTCGAACCCGTCGGCGGCGCCTTCGAAGGCGCGACCATGACGGTCTATGACGGCGCAACGATTGCGCCGGGGTTGTCAGGCTTCGTGCGGCGCGCTTCGGCGCCAGCTCAGCCGGCCGTGCAAGAAGTGAGAGAGCCGATCGCGGCGGCGCCCGAAGAAGCGCCCCAGCCGGCGGCGACGGAAATCTCCGCGCCAGCCCCGGCCGAGCAGTAACGCGTCAGCGCTGCGGCCGCGTGTAAGCGCTGAGCGGCGCGGGAATGGGCGGTTGCGCGCCCGGCATGGGCGCAGGCCTGCCGGCGTTTAATGCGAATGGCAGGATGCCGGACCAAATCGCGTTCGGCGGTTCGCCCGGCACGTCGTCCGGCAAGCTGGCGTTGATTTTCGCGACGCATTCTTCGAGCGGTAGAATCAGCACTTTCACGTGGGAGAGGTAGTCGTCGTCCACCGGCGGCAGCGTTTCCCAACGATGCGCGATGATGTGGTCGAACACTTTGCGCATGCGCTCGCGCTTCTCGGATGGATCGCTCACCGTGCGCGTTACCCCATGCACGGCGACGGAGCGATACTGAAACGAATGATCCGGCACGCTGCGCCCGAGCAGGAGGCCGTCGAGCAGCGTGACGCTGAGGCAGACGCGGGCGCCGGCTTCGATGGCGTTGAGCATGCGGTTCTTGCTAGAGCCGTGCAGGATGATTTCTTCGCCGTCGCGAGCATGGATCATCGGCTGCACGACGGGTTCGCCGTCGATGATCGTCGCGAGCGCGCCGATCAGCCCTTCATCGAGAATGGCGTGAACTTGAGCCCGGTCATATGTGGCGCGCTGGGCGCGGCGCTTCACCGTGGTGCGCGGCGTTCTCGCGTAAGCGTTTGTCATTCGGGCATGACACCGCAGAGCCTATCTGCGTCAAGATCATTTCGATGCGCGGCTAGGGGACTGTGAGCAGGTCGGCGCAGATTGCGCGCAGGCCCGCTTCGTCGATCTCATCGAATGCGTTGAACTGCGTGGAATCGACGTCGAGCACCGCGACGAGTTCGCCCCCTGCATCGAACACCGGCGCCACGATCTCCGAATTCGAGCGGCTGTCGCAGGCGATGTGGCCGGGGAAGGCGTGCACGTCCGGCACGATGATGCTCTCGCGCCGCGTGGCGCACGCGCCGCAGACGCCTTTATCGAACGGAATGCGAATGCAGCCGAGCGTGCCCTGGTAGGGGCCGATCACCAGTTCGCGCGGCTTGTCGGGATCGACGAAATAAAAGCCCGTCCAGAAGAAGCGGTCCGGGAAGGCTTGCGCCAGCAGCGATGCGGCGCTGGCCATGCGTGCGACGCGGTTGGGCTCGCCGGCGATGACGGCGGCGATCTCGGCGCGCAGTGCGGCATAGCGGTCGGCTTTGCCGCTTGGCAGCTCGGCGCGTGCAGCTTCGGCCATCAGGTGCGATTGGACTTGCGGTGACGGAGCGCGCCGGAGGCTTTGAGCGCCGTCATTTGCTGGTGGCGCGACATCGGCTCGCCGCGCGGCTTGCTCAGCATGCGGCCAACCAGCACCGACGAGCCGATGACGATCAGCACCAAAACCGCGATCCAGAACCAGAACATGAGGCGCCTCCGGACGCGGAATGTAAGCGGGGCGCGCCGGCTTGGCTAGCCGCGCTCGGAGAGGCCTTGCTGCCGCATGCGCCAGATGAGGTGCTCGAGCCGGTCCTGGCCGAAGAAGGGCTCGTCGTTGAACACGAACAGCGGCACGCCCCAATGTCCGGCGTTTTTCTGCGCTGCT
>DASPMA010000492.1:0-3283 GCA_035627335.1 Binatia bacterium | reverse complement strand
GTGGCCGGCGTCGAAGTGGCGCTGCGCTTCGACGTGCACCTTGGACACCAGCGGGCAGGTGGCGTCGACGAAGATCATCTCGCGCCGCTTGGCTTCGGCCGGCACGGCTTTCGGCACGCCGTGCGCGGAGAAGATCACCGGCCGGTCGTCTGGGCACTGGTCGAGCTCTTCGACGAACACGGCGCCCATGGCTTCGAGCCGCTCCACCACGTGGCGGTTGTGGACAATCTCGTGCCGGACATAGACCGGCGCGCCCCATTTCCGGATCGCTTGCTCAACGATCTGGATGGCCCGGTCCACGCCCGCGCAGAAGCCCCGCGGGGCGGCGAGCAGGATTGAAATCGGGCGTTTTTCGGGCAACGTCATCGGCTCTCGGGCGAACTTGCAGAGTATGGCGCCGGGCCTTGTTGCGGGGGGCGCCGGGCAAAGCTATCACGGCGCTTCGCCAAATGCCTTCGGGGCGGGGTGAGACACGCAGCCGCCGCTGCGCGGCCCGAGGCTGGATGAGGTTTTGCATGAAATTCCGCGCCATCGCCGTGTTGTCGCTGAGCCTGCTCGCGCTCGCGGGGTGCTCGACTGGACGGGGCCGCACCGTCGAATTGCCGGGCGGGGTGATGCCGGAAGAACAACAGCGCGCGCCCAGCGCGTTTGAGCGCATGTTGGGCCAGGACGATCGTCCCAACGTGGGCCCGTGCCCGCTGATGGGCGTGCTCTATGACAATGCGCGCGTCGTGGACTTCGCCGCGCCGGACCAGGAGCGCTATGCGAACATCGAGTTCACCGGCGAGCTGCAGGGCGTGCGCGGCCTTTGCCGCTATGTCGACGACGATCCGATCACCATGAGCATGGACATCGACATGGCGTTCGGGCGCGGCCCGGCGGCCACGTCCGACCGCCAGACCTACCGCTACTGGGTGGCGGTGACGCGGCGCGGGATCGCGCCGATCGAGAAGGTCTATTTCGATGTCGACGTGCGCTTCCCGCGCGACGAGGCCGTCGTGACGCACCGGGAAACCATAGAGCGCATCGTCATTCCGCGCGCGACGCCGGATCTCTCGGGCGAGAATTTCGAAATCCTGGTCGGCTTCGAGCTGACGCCCGAGCAGCTGCAGTTCAACCGCGACGGCCGCCGCTTCCGCATCGACGCCGCCGAGAGCGCGTCGAACTAGGGACTGGGGCTTAGGGATCGGGGATTGGCGACTGGCGCGAGCGCGCGATGCTCGTGCACGTTCCTTGCTTTCCCAGTCCCCAATCCCTAATCCCCAATCCCGATGAAGGACCTTGCTAGCGCATTGAGCGAAGCGAATGCGGCTGCGTTTGCTTCCGTGGGCGTGGACGCGCGTCATGCCGACGTGCGCCGTTCTGATCGGCCGGACCTTGGCGAGTTCCAGTCCAACGGCGCGCTGGCGGCGGCGAAGGCGGCGGGACGCAAGCCGCAGGAGCTGGCGCAGGCTGTGTCGGCGGCGTGGGCCGCGCCGGAATTGGCGCCGGCGCCGGGGATCGCGGGGCCGGGGTTTCTGAATTTCAAGGTGACGTCGCAGGCGTTGGCCAAGCGCGCGCAAGCGATTGCGGACGATGCGCGCGCGGGCGCGAGTGAAGTTGAAAAGAAGCGCCGCGTGATCGTCGATTATGGCGGGCCGAACGTGGCCAAGGGGATGCATGTCGGGCATCTGCGCGCGTCGATCATCGGCGAAAGCGTCAAGCGCATCTATCGCTTCCGCGGCGATGAGGTGTGGGGCGATGCGCACTTCGGCGATTGGGGCTTCCAGATGGGCCTCGTCATCACCGCGCTGGAAGATGAACTCGGCGGCTTTGACGACAAGGCGAAGCTCGAAGCGCGCCTGAAGACGCTGACGCTGGATCAGCTTGAAGCGATCTATCCGACTTACGCGGCGAAGGTGCGCGACGGCGATATCGACGTGCGCGACCGCGCGCGCAAGGCGACGGCCGCGTTGCAGGGCGGCAGCGCGCTGCATCGGCAAATCTGGAAGGCGATGCACGATGTTTCGATGGCGGCGCAGAAGCGCGACTTTCATGCGCTGGGCGTCGATTTCGATTTGTGGCTGGGCGAGAGCGACGCCGATCCGCTTATCCCGGACATGATCAAGGATCTCGAGAAACAGGGCTTGCTCGAAGAGGACCAGGGCGCGCGCATCGTGCGCGTGGCGGGATCGGGCGAAACCAAGAAGAAGAAGCTCGACGACGGCACAGTGGTCGAAGTCGAAAGCCCCGATCCTTTGCTGGTGGTGTCGAGCGAAGGATCGTCCATGTACGGCACGACCGATCTCGCCACGATCCTGATGCGCATCCGCGATCAGAAGCCGGACATGATGCTTTACGTGGTCGATCAGCGGCAAGCGGACCATTTCGAACAGGTGTATCGCGCGGCGGCGAAGGCCGGGTATGTGGCGCGTGAGCAGCTGGAGCATGTCGGCTTCGGCACCATGAACGGGCCGGACGGCAAGCCGTTCAAGACACGCGCGGGCGGCGTGCTCAAGCTGCAGGATCTGATCGGACAGGCCGAGGAGAAGGCGCGCGAGCGGCTGAAAGAGAACGACATCGGTTCGGATTTTTCGAAAGAAGAGTTCGAGGATGTCGCGCACAAAGTGGCGATCGCGGCGATCAAGTTTGCGGATCTCTCCAACTTCCGCGGCACCTCTTACGTGTTCGATCTGGACCGGTTCATCAGCTTTGAAGGCAAGACCGGGCCGTACCTGCTGTACCAGGCGGTGCGGATTAACAGCCTGATGCGCAATGCCAAAGAACAGCGCGCTGAGCCTGGTCCCATTGTTATTGAGCACCCGGCGGAGCGCGCGTTGGCGCTGGAGCTGGATGGTTTCGATCAGGCGCTGCGGCTCGCTTATGAAAAGAAGGCGCCGCATTTCTTGGCGGAGCACGCTTACGTCCTGGCGCAAGCGTATTCCGGCTTTTGGACGAACTGCCCGGTGCTGAAATCGGAAGGCGCGACACGCGCGTCGCGCCTCGCGCTCTCGGCGGCGACGTTGAAACAGCTGGCGCTGTCGTTGGATTTGCTCGGCATCGATGTGCCGGAGCGGATGTAGCTTCTTGGACCGCCAGCGTCCTGGCCGGCACGCCTAGTGAGCCGCGCAGTGCGCGGTTGCAGATTGCACAACGATTCTGCCGGCGAGGACGCGGGCGGTCCAAGAGATCAGCTCGTGTTCGGGTGCAGCCAAGCGAAGGACGCGTCGAAGGCGCGGTCGCCGATTTCGGCGTATTCGGCTTCAAGGTAGCGGCGCGTGCGGGGGAGTTTGCGTGCGATGAG
>DASPMA010000491.1:0-2971 GCA_035627335.1 Binatia bacterium | reverse complement strand
TGTTCGTGCTCGAAACTCTCTCGGTGATGCTGCAAGTTTTTGTGTATCAGCGCACCGGCAAGCGTGTGTTCCTAATGGCGCCGATCCACCATCACTTCGAGAAGCTCGGTTGGCAGGAACCGACAATCGTGATCCGGTTCTGGATCATTTCGGTGATCTTCGCGCTGGCTGGACTGGCGACATTGAAGTTGCGTTAACGGCGCGAAGCAGCGCAGGGAGTTCGCTCGTCGGAGACGCGCGCGTGATCCTGAAACAAGGCAATGGGCAATCGGCAATTGGCAATGGGGCCGAAACTCCATCGCGTCCCTATTGCCTACTGCCCACCGCCTATTGCCTCATGGCGTCGCCATGATCCCCATCACCGAATTCAAGAACCGCGACGTTGCGGTGTTCGGCTTGGCGCGCACCGGGCTTGCGGCCGCGCGTGCGCTTACGGCAGGCGGGGCGCGCGTGCATGCGTGGGACGACAGTGATGTCGCGCGCGCCAACGCCGAAGCCGCGGGTGTTCCTGTTTCCGACATCAATAGCCGCGACTGGCGCTCGTTCGCAGCGCTAGTGCTTTCGCCCGGTGTGCCGCTCACGTTTCCGGAGCCGCACCGCGTGGTGACGCTCGCCGAGGCGGTCGGCGTGCCGGTCATGAGCGACATCGAGCTGTTCGCGCGCGTGGTGAATGCGCTGCCGGCGGCGCAGCGGCCAAAGCTGATCGGCGTCACGGGCACGAATGGCAAGTCGACGACGTCGGCGCTGATCGCGCACATTCTGAAGGAGGCCGGGAAGGATGTGCGGCTTGGCGGTAATATTGGGGCAGCTGTGCTCGATCTGCCGGCGCTGCATGCAGGCGCGTATTATGTAATCGAACTCAGCTCGTATCAGCTCGATCTGACCTCGAGTTTGCGGCTCGACGTGGCCGTGTGGCTCAACACAACGCCGGATCACCTGGATCGGCATGGCGACATGGCGGCGTACGTCGCTGCGAAGAAGCGCATCTTCCTCAACCAAGGGGCGGGCGACTGGGCGGTGATTGGCGTCGACGATGCATATTGCGCGGCGGTGTGCACCGAGCTCACGCGAGCGGCAGTGCAGCATGTGGCGCCAATCTCTTCCGGCCAAGCTGTGGGGCGGGGCGTGTGCGCGCTCGATGGCAAGCTGATCGACGCGCTGTCCGGGCGCTCGGAAGTCATCGCCGACCTGTCCAAGGCGCCCGCGCTAGCGGGCAAGCACAATGCGCAGAATGCGGCGGCGGCGTATGCGACGATGCGCGCGTTCAATGTGGACCAGCGCATCATTGCGCAGGCGCTGAATTCGTTTCCCGGCTTGCCGCATCGGCTGGAGCGTTCCGGCGTCGTCGAAGGCGTGCGATTCATCAACGACAGCAAGGCCACCAACGCCAATGCGGCGGCGCAGGCGTTGGCGGTTTATCCGCGCGTCTATTGGATCGCGGGCGGCGTGGCGAAAGAGGGCGGCATCGAGGAGCTTGCGGCTTTCTTCCCGCGCATCGCCAAGGCGTACCTCATTGGCCAGTCCGCCGGCGATTTCTCCGATACGCTGCGCGGCAAGGTTCAGGTGACCATGGCCGGCAATCTCGAAGCGGCTGTAAAGCTCGCTTTCAATGACGCGCGTGCGTCCGGCGAGCCGCATCCTGTGGTGTTGCTCTCGCCCGCGTGTGCGTCGTTCGATCAGTTCAAGAGTTACGAGGACCGCGGCGAGCAGTTCAAGAAATATGTCACTGCGCTCGCCCAAGCCCCGCCGGAACGCAACGGCGCCGCGGCCGGAGGCAAGAAGTGACGGCGGCTGTCACTGCAGTCTCGGAAGGCTTCGGTGCGGCGCTGGAGCGCTGGCGCACGTACGACCGGCCGCTACTGGTGATCGCCGGCATTTTATTTGCGCTTGGCATTCTGCTCTCCATGGCCACGAGCCCGTCCGCCACGGCGCGCATTCGCATTGACGAAGCCTTCTATTTCGCGCTGCGGCAGGCCGCTTATGCGGGGCTCGGCGTCGTTGTGATGTTCGCCGCAGCGTCGCTCGATCCGCGCGGGCTGCGGCGCACGGCGACGATAATCGCCGCGATATTTCTTCCTCTTTGCGCAATCGCCGCCTCGTTCGGCCCGGAAGTCAAGGGCGCGCAGCGTTGGTTCGATTTCGGCTTCTTTTCGTTACAGCCATCGGAAATCTTGAAGCCGGCGCTCATCGTTGTGTGGGCCTGGATGCTTGCCGAAAGCGTGCGCAGTCAGCGCTTTCCGGGGCGTGCCGTTGCGATTGGGCTCTACGCCCTTGCCGCCGCGGCTTTGCTTTCGCAGCCCGATGTCGGCCAAACCGCGCTGCTCGCCCTGGTGCTCGGACCGATGTTGGTGCTGTCCGGACTGGCGCTGCGCTGGGTGCTCGGCGGGAGCGTATTCGCGGCGGTGAGCGTTTGGGCGATCTACAGCCTTTATCCGCATGCGCGCCATCGCGTGGATGCGTTCTTGAGCGACGGCGAGCCAGGCTACCAAGTCGGGCGCGCGCTCGATGCGATCGCAGCAGGCGGCGTGTTCGGCCGCGGGCCGGGCGAAGGCGTCATCAAACGGTCACTTCCCGATGCGCACGCTGACTTCGTCTTTGCCGTCGCTGCGGAAGAGTTTGGGTTGCTCGCTTCGCTTGGCCTTATTGCGCTGTTCGGCGCGCTGGCGTTTCGCGGTTTGTCGCGCGCAAGCCGGCTCAACGATCCTTTCGAACAGCTTGCGGCAGCGGGTCTCGTCTCGTTGCTCGTCGCGCAAGCGGCCATTCACATTGCAGTGAACCTCAGCTTGCTTCCGGCCAAAGGCATGACGCTGCCTTTCATCTCGTTTGGCGGTTCGTCGATGATCGGCTCGGCGCTGGCATTGGGGTTCTGCCTGTCTCTTCTCCGCAACCGTCCCGGCGCCTACATTTATGCCGGGCGCAGACCCGATTAGCATTGTGACGAAAAAAGTCGTCGTTATCGCAGCGGGCGGCA